>JAQXIB010000283.1 GCA_029007575.1 Clostridiales bacterium
CTTTCATAGAATCCGGACTTGCATTATAGCAGTCTTCGATAAAGGTAATGCCATGGCTGTTGACGATCTTCTGTCGCATACCGGAAGGCGTATATCGGGACAATGCCTCGACGATCTGTTCCGGCGCGATATCCAACACAAATCCGACGGTAAACGCCGCCAACGCATTGAGCACATTATGTTTTCCGACTGTCGGAATAACAGCATGAATCGTTTTTCCATAATACAATATATCAAATGAGGTTGTCATATTTTGTTCGACAATGTCGATTGCCCTGATTTCGGCATTGGCGTTGTCGATTCCGTAATAAATGATTTCCCGCGCCAGCTCATTGATCACACCGGACAACAAATCGTTATCCGCGTTTAAAATCAACGGCGCATGGGAATCCATGCCGTCCAGAATTTCCAACTTAGCTTTGAGGATGCCTTCCCGACTGCCGAGATATTCGATGTGGGACTCCCCGATATTGGTAATTACACCGATATTCGGTGCCGCACATTTGGACAAACGGCTGATTTCCCCGAATGCTGACATTCCCATCTCGATGACGGCTGCCCGATAAGAGCTGTCAAGCTGCAACAAAGTGGCGGGCAACCCGATTTCATTATTCAAATTGCCCTCGGTTCTCAACGTGTGATATTGGCTTTTCAAGACATCGGCGATCATTTCCTTGGTCGTCGTTTTGCCCACGCTGCCGGTGACGCCGACCACTGTAACCGGGAATCTGCGGCGATAATAGCCCGCCAAATCAAGATATGCTTTACGGGTATCCGTCACACGGACAACGCCGTCATGTCCCTGCACCGGGATCTCAGACAGCACTGCTGACGCTCCCGCGGCATAAGCCGCATCGATAAAATCATGTCCGTCAAACCGTTCTCCTCGAATCGGGATAAACAAACTTCCGGGTGTTATCTTTCTGGTGTCGGTCGATACCGACAGAATCTCCGAATCAAGCGGTTCGCTTTCTGCCGTTTTCCCGTCAACCGCCTTCACAATCTCCCGCAATGATAGTTTTTCCAAAGGATCTGCCTCCGCCATTCAATATTGCTGTAATCTGTCAAATGAAAATCTGATACCGACTATGCCAAGGTAGCCAAAGCCTCTTGCACGATTTCGCGTTCATCAAAGTGTATCTTCTCATTGCCGAGTACCTGATAATCCTCGTGTCCCTTTCCCGCCAGCACCACCACATCACCGGGCTGTGCATGCTGTACCGCATAAAAAATCGCTTCTTTACGGTTGGGTACCACAACATATTCCGTCTGATGTTTTTTCACACCCGGCAAAATATCGTCAATGATCGCAAGCGGATCCTCTAAACGAGGATTATCCGAGGTCACAATTAAAAAATCGGAATATTCCGCCGCAACCTCTCCCATGATCGGACGTTTTCCCGCATCCCGGTTGCCTCCGCATCCGAACAGTGTAATCAGTCTGCCTGTGGTAAACTTTTTGATGCTCGGTAAAATATTTTTCAGCCCGTCCGGTGTATGCGCATAATCGCAAATCACCGAAAAATCTCTGCCGGTATCAATGATCTCACTGCGTCCTTTTACACCCTTGGTATGATTCAGCGTTTCAGCGATCCGCTCCAGTGAAATACCGACCTCTCGGCATACTGCCGCCGCCGCAAGCGCATTCTGAACCGAATACATTCCCGGCATAGCAAAATTGATCTTGCTTAAAATATTGTTACATTCAAAATGGAAGCTGACGCCGGAAGGACTGCATGTAATGTTCGTAGCGAAAAAGTCGGCTTTATCATTCACCAGCGAGCAGGTCACTACATGGCATTTCGCAATCAGCGACAACTGTCTGCCGTAAATATCATCCACATTGATCACGCCAACATCCGCAATCTCAAACAATCTTTTTTTGGCATTGAAATAGTTTTCCATCGTTTTATGGTAATCCAAATGATCCTGTGTCAGATTGGTAAAGACCGCGACATCATAATGAATATTTCCGATGCGGTACTGGTCCAGCGCGTGCGAAGAAACCTCCATGACGACATACTCACAGCCTTCGTCCGCCATCCGCAGAAAAAGCTTCTGCAAATCATAAGCATCCGGCGTTGTCTTATCGGTCGGCAGCACGGTATCTCCGATTTCATTCTGTATGGTACCGATCAGACCGGTTTTAATACCGCAGGAGGATAAAATATTTTTAATCAAAGTGGTTACCGTTGTCTTGCCGTTTGTACCGGTCACGCCGATCAGCTTTAACCTGCGGGCAGGGTTACCGAAATAATTACAGCAGATCGTACCGTATGCTTTTCGCGTATTACCGGTCAAAATTTGCTCCTTTAAGCCCAGATCCCGCTCGCAAACCACTGCCACCGCACCTTTTGCCAAGCTTTCTCCGGCAAGATCATGACCATCAAAATTTTCACCGGCAATACAGACAAACAAGCTGCCCGGTTTTACTTTTCTGGAATCGCAGGTCACGTCTGTTATCTCCACATCGCTTAACGCAGTGTCATATATGATATCGGTTAACAACTCGGTTAACTTCATTTCAACCATTCCTTTCCGTTTTACCCCAATTCATCCGGGATCCGACATTCCAGTTCAATCACCGTTCCGATCGACACCTGCGTGTCTGCCGGTATGCTCTGCGCATAAATTTTAGCGCCGGTAGAACCTGCCGCACCGCCGGTCAGCTTGATATTCAAATGCAGATTGGTCAAGATCGTATTGGCTCTTGCCGGGGTTTCTCCAACAACATTGGGAACTGTTACCTTGGTGTCTGAGCTGTTTTCTTCGGTATACAAAATGACTTTTCCGTTTTTCGGGATCGAAGTGCCCTTCGCCGGCGTCTGTTTGATCACTTTTGTGCCGTTTCCTCTGACGTCCGGTGTCAACTGTTTGTTCTTAATATCATTTTGTGCTTTTAAAATATCCCAACCGACATAATTGCCGACCGAAACATCCTGCTGTGCCAATTCTTCCTCTGTATATTGCGGCTCTACTCCCAAATAAGGAAGCGTATCTGCCATAATAGAGCCCAACGCAGGTCCCGCTACCACACTGCCGTAAGCATTATTGCCTACTGTCGGCTCATCCACCAAAACCAGCGCAATGATTTCCGGATCGTCTACCGGTGCAAAGGTACAATAAGAACCGATACGCTTGGTGTTGGTGGTATCTCCTAATTTTTGCGCCGTACCCGATTTTCCGCCGATCCGATACCCCTTGACATAGGCATTGCTTCCGCCGTTGGCGGCAACCACTGCTTCCAGCAGCGGGCGCATCGTTTCCGATGTTTCAGCGGAAATAACCTGCCTTTTGATGGTAGGCTCTATATTTTTTACCACATTATTGTTCTCATCTAAAATCTTTTTAACCACATGCGGCGTCACTAATTTTCCACCATTTACCACAGCGGCAAATGCGGTGACCATCTGAATCGGCGTCACGGTGTTAGATTGTCCGAACGCGCAGCTTGCCAACTGCACCGGACCGTAATCGCTGCTTTGAGAGTAGACGATTCCCTTCGCCTCACCCGGAAGATCAATTCCGGTTTTTTCTGCGAATCCAAAAGCACGCACATATTTTGAAAACAAATTTGCGCCCAATGTCTGACCGATCTTTACAAAAGCCGGATTACAGGAATTCACAATAATGTCTCCGAAATTTTGCGTTCCGTGGCCGGTTGTCTTATGACATTTCATCGGCTTTACACCGGGAGCGGGAATGACCGAGCCGGTGCAGTGAAATGTACTGTTTAAGTTAAACAGCTTTTCCTCCAGCGCCGCCGACGCGGTAACCGCCTTAAATACGGAACCGGGCTCATAGATCTCGGTGATGGCTTTGTTTTTCCATTGACGTTCCCGTGCCGCCGCCGTCGCCGTTTTCAGCTCGTCGCCTTCCAATCCTTCCAGCGTCGCCGCCAAATCCGGATCCGCAATGGTAAACGGCTCGTTCAAATCGAAATCAGGTTCAGACGCCATAGCCAGTATTTCACCGGTATTGACATTCATGACAATGCCTGCGGCACGGTTTGCCGGTTTGTATTGTTTGACTGTGGTTTCCAGTGCCTTCTCTAAAAAATACTGGATGGAATAATCGAGGGTAAGTACCAATCCGTTACCGTCCTGCGGATCATAACGTTTTTCATAAGTAAAAGGCATATTGGTGCCGTTTTCATTTTTTGCCGCAACAATCCGTCCCGCGGTACCGCCTAAATAAGAATCATATTTTGCCTCTATCCCATACAGTCCCTGATTGTCCGTTCCGGTAAACCCAATCACCGAAGAAGCAAAATCATGATACGGATAATATCGTTTGGTATCCTCTACCAGATGGATACAGGAAATATTATGTTCTTTGGTAAACTCCCGCACCTTATCGGCTTCCGGTTCTTCCACTTTCTTCTTGATGATCTCATAATAATTGCTTTTTTTTGACTGCGTAATAACCTTTTCTTTATCTACTTCCAAAATTTCGGATAATTTTTCCGCTATCAGATTTCGGGTTTCCTCCCGCTTTGTTTCAGATTTAATGTCGTTTAAATCGGCCGGTGAAATAAAAACAGTCCAGACAGTAGCGCTCTGCG
>JAQXIB010000284.1 GCA_029007575.1 Clostridiales bacterium
AGAGGCGATACAGTGGTTGTATTTCGGCTATCTTGCCGCTGTCAAGGAGCAAAACGGCGCGGCGATGTCGATCGGCAGAGTTTCCACTTTCTTGGATTGCTATGCGGAGCGCGACCTGCAAAACGGCGTTTATACCGAGTCTCAGATTCAGGAATTTGTGGATCATTTCATCATGAAGCTGCGGATGGTGCGCTTTTTGCGTACACCGTCTTACGACGAGCTGTTTTCGGGAGATCCGACTTGGGTGACCGAAGCAATCGGCGGCATTGGACTGGACGGCCGTCATATGGTCACCAAAATGTCCTATCGCTTTTTGCATACCTTAGTCAATCTCGGCCCTGCGCCAGAGCCGAATCTGACGATTTTATGGTCGGATCGGTTGCCGAAACCGTTTAAGGATTTTTGCGCTAAAATTTCGATTCAGACCTCGTCGGTACAGTATGAAAACGATGAATTGATGCGGGAAAAATTCGGGGATGATTACGGTATCGCTTGCTGTGTATCGGCAATGCGAATCGGAAAACAAATGCAATTTTTCGGCGCGCGCGCCAATCTTGCCAAAGCCTTGCTTTATGCGCTCAACGGGGGCAAGGATGAGCGTTACGGCGATCAGGTGGGTCCGGAGATTGCACCGGTCGGAGACGGTCCTTTGGTTTACGAGGAAGTCGTGCGCAAGTTTGACATCATCTGTGAGTGGCTGGCAAAGCTGTATATCAGTACGCTCAACGTCATTCATTATATGCATGACAAGTATTGCTATGAACGGATTCAGATGGCGCTGCATGATGAAGAAGTATTCCGTACTTCTGCCTGCGGGTTGGCAGGGCTGTCTGTGGTGGCAGACAGTTTATCGGCAATCAAATACGCAAAAGTGACACCGATCCGCAACGAGGAAGGTTTAATTACCGATTTCGAAATTGAGGGAGATTATCCGAAATTCGGAAATAATGATCCCGCAGTGGCTGAAATTGCCTCCGGTCTTGTTAAGAACTTTATGAAAAAGTTATCCCGCCATAAAACCTATCGCAACAGCAAGCCAACCATGTCTATCTTGACAATCACATCGAATGTGGTTTACGGCAAAAAAACCGGATCTACACCGGACGGCAGAAAAGCCGGCGAGCCGTTTGCTCCGGGTGCCAACCCGATGCATGGTCGTGACAGCAACGGCTGTGTGGCATCGATGAAATCTGTCGCCAAGCTGCCTTATGATTTTTCCGAGGATGGAATATCTTACACTTTCTCCATTATTCCCGGTGCGCTCGGCAAATCCGACGAGGAGAAAATCGAAAATTTGGTTGCGCTGATGGACGGCTATTTCTTAGAAAAAGGACACCACATCAACGTGAACGTATTAAACCGTGAGGTCTTGCTGGACGCTATGGATCATCCGGAAAAGTATCCGCAGCTTACCATCCGAGTCTCCGGATATGCGGTGAACTTTGTCAGACTTTCCAGAGAGCAGCAGCTTGACGTCATCAACCGCACATTCCACACCCGGTTTTAACCGATATCTGTAACACAATAAAAACAGCACATAGCCTGCAAAATCTTACGATAAAAGCAGACCGTGTGCTGTTTTTTGCTCTGTGATGACAACTCTACGGAGCGTTTATTGCAATGTGAGACAAAATCGGTTATGATAAAAAAGCGGCATACAAAAAACGGAAAGGAGCAGGAACATGGATTGCAATAAAGTCGGTAAACTGATATCGGACCTGCGCAAAGAACAAAAGATGACGCAAAAGCAGCTTGCTGATGCGTTAAATATCAGTGATAAAGCGATCTCCAAATGGGAACGCGGTTTGGGATGTCCTGATGTATCTTTATGGCAGGATCTATCCCAAATATTCGGCGTGAATATCGAAAAAATCTTATCGGGCGAATTAGAATCAAACAGTAAAGATGGTGGTAATATGAAAAAAGTAAAATTCTTTGTTTGCCCTTCCTGCGGGAATATCATCACTTCCACGGGAGAGGCGGAAATTTCCTGCTGCGGAAGAAGGCTGAACGCACTGGTTCCGCAGCCGAGTGACGAGAAACATCGTGCTCATATTGAGGTGGTTGAGGAGGATTATTACATCACCTTTTCTCATGAGATGAGCAAGGAGCATTACCTCAATTTTGTTGCCTATGTTTCATATGACCGTATTCTTTTGGTCAAGTTGTATCCGGAGCAAAACGCGGAGGTGCGATTCCCGAGATTGCATGGCGGCAAACTGTATTTCGGATGCAATCAGCATGGATTGTGGGTAAATGAATAGAGAATAACATGTCCTTGTTTGTCCTACTATCCTCGTAGTATCTTATAGGTAAGATATGATACGGAAAATCAAATCCGGTCATACATGATACAAAGGAGGATAAAAATGGATTTTTCAGTGAAACAAAATCAAATTCTCAGGACAGATGCCGACAGAATTCTGACAACCGGGAATGTCAACAGCGTGATCTGTCATTTCTCGTTCGATGAAGGGTACGACGGATTAGATGTTTTCGCGGTCTTTTATCGGAACGAAACCTTGAACCGAATGGTGGAACTGGTTGACGGAAGCTGCGTCATTCCTTGGGAGGTCTTGGAGGAAGAAGGCATTTTGTATGTCGGCGCCTACGGAACAAAGTCGGAAAACAATGCGGTTGTGAAAAGACTTACCACAAACTCCGTCGCCGTTCGGGTAACGGGAGATTTGTCCAGTGCGGTGCTGCCGGATGCCGCGCCTACACCGGATGAATGGACAGCTTACCGCACCGAGATTTTAGGCTATAAGCAGGCGGTTGAAACCGCAGCGGCTACTGCTACGGCAAAGGCAAGCGTCGCCGAGAATTCCGCCGGCACCGCACAAACGGCAGCAACAACTGCCGGTCAGAAAGCAAACAGCGCGGCGATATCCGCACAGGATGCGGCTGCCAGTAAAACGGCGGCCAACAATATTTTAAGTCAGATCATTCAGTATGCAGGAGGTGTTGGCGGATCAAATGTGATCAGCAGCGCCACACAGACCAATTTGACCGGTCTGCTGAAAGGAAACGGAGAGCAGATATCGGCTGCGGTTGCCGGCACCGATTACGCTGCCGCCGTACATGTGCATAGCTATGATACGCTGACCGGTAAGCCGGATTTGACTGCCAAACAAGATAAAATCACATCGACCGGAATTTTAAAAGGGAATGGAAGCGGGTCGGTTACCTCTGCCACAGCAGGCACCGATTACGCGACTCCGTCACAGGTTAACGCCAAGCAAAATACGATCATGGCAAGCGGAATCCTAAAAGGCAATGGAAGCGGTACGATATCTGCCGCCACAGCCGGTACCGATTATTTGGCGGTTACAAGCGCTACAACTTCGAATGGAACATACTTGAAGTTTAATGACGGAACCATGATATGCTATGGTGGTAAGTTGTCAAAAACAACCGACAGTAATGGACAAGCAACTATTACTTATCCTGTAGCTTTTTATGAGACACCAGCAGGAGTTGCTACGTTTCAAGCACAAGGTTCATCAAAGCAATATTGCAATATCAGTTGGAGCAATGCATCATCAATGACAGTATATGTAATTAGCGAGAACGCGGCTTTAGATAGCACAAGTATATACGTCAATTATATTGCGATAGGAAGGTGGAAATAATGATTTTAAAATTAGATGAAAACAACGAAATTCTGGATTTCTTTATCGGAAATGATACGCCCTTGTTTCCCGGAATCGAATACGACGAAAGCACGCTTGATGTAGATGATTTCATTTCCACTTGGTTTTTATACAGCTATTCTGACGGTCAGTTATACAAAGACGAACAAAAGGTGTCAGAATATCAAGCAAAGCAAGCGGAGCAGGAAGAAGCGATGCGAGAGTTGATCAACAATCCACCTCCGACCGAACAGGAACAGATCAATGCCATGCTGATGCGTGAGATCGCATCCTTGAAAGCGCAGGTGACATCAAAATGATGTTTGAAACGATAGCGGATTATTTCCATAAGGGCTTGTTTACCGAGGATGATATCAAAAGCTTTGTTTTCATCGGATGGCTCACCGAGGCAGAGCAAAATCAAATTTTGAATCAATAAACAAACAGCTATCTGCTGAAACGGCAGATAGCTGTTTTACTTTTTGACCGTTTTATGATAAAATAGTCTTGAAAAACGCTTCACTGCTTTTTCCGTGTGCCCGATTGTATCTTTTCATATTGTATAGACTGTCGGCGCTGTTTACGGTCGTGATTCCCTCTTCGCATCCGAGCGTCAGCTTGATTCCCATTTGTTTTAAGATCGGTTCGCTTTCTTTACAGTAAAATCCGAAAGGATAGGCGAAGGTGACCGGCTTAATTTTGGTTATGATGTTGATTTTATCCTGAAGCATGCCGATATCTTCCGATAAAGCAGCATGGTAATCTGCAAGGCTTTCGCCTTTGTTGATGCGGCATCCTTTCCGACTGCCGTTGGCTTCGTGCAGATCATAGGTATGATTTCCGATTTCGATGAAACTACTTTCGGACAGCTCTTTGATCTGTCCCCAGTTCATGTGGGAATAGGAAATGTCTTTCGGAACACTGCCGGAATAATAATCACTGTATTTTCCGATAATCGAGATAATGGCTTTGCAGTTTTCCTCTTTTAGTATAGGATATGCATACTGATAACTGCTTTCATAACCGTCATCAAAAGTAATCAAAATCGGTTTTTTCGGCAACGGAGTGCGGCGTTCTGCATAATCGATTATCTGCCTGCCTGAAACCGTAGTGTATCCTTGCTCTTTTAGATATTTTAAATCGTTTTGAAATTGCGTCGGACTGATGACATAATCGCCCCAGCGCTTGCTTTGCTCCAATATATGATGATACATGATGACGGGAACGGCGATTCCTTCAGCGGATTGGTTGGCGGGAGCCGATTTGATCTGATGCTCGGAATAAAAGCATAGGCAGGCGACCAGGATGACAGCCGCTAACCCGGATAAGATTTTGTAAGGAAGCTTGATCGACATAAAAAGAACTCCTTTATACGGTTTTATCCGATGCGGATATTAATGGGCAATGAACTTATTATATCTTTATTCTAAGGTTCAGTAAAAATTGATTCAGGGAGGAATTTTCTTGCAATTTCCCACAGATATTGCTGAAATATTGGCACAACATCAAATTATCGCTTACGGGAGCGTTGATTTTGCTGCACTGCTTCCTTTGCTGGAGTGTCGCGCAAAAGCAAGATTGCCGGAAAATCCACAGTCGGTGCTGGTGTGTTTGTTTCCGTATTATACCGAAGAGCAGGACAATCGGAATATTTCCCGCTATGCCGTGGTGGAGGACTACCATGTGGTAGTGAAAAACTGTTTATCAGAGGTATGTGAAGCACTTTCCGAACGATTCGCGCCGCATATTTTTGCTCCGTTTGTGGACAATTCTCCGATTCGCGAGGTAGACGCGGCGGTAAAGGCAGGATTGGGCGTGCGTGGGAAAAATCAACTGTTGATTCATCCGGTGTACGGCAGTTATGTATTTATCGGTGAAATTGTAACCGATATGGCGATACCGTCCGAAATACAGCCGGATACCGATTGTATTGGGTGCGGGCGGTGCATTGCCGCGTGTCCGGGCGGTGCGATCGGAGAGAACGGCATTGACAGGGAAAAATGTCTTTCCCATATTACCCAGAAAAAAGGTGAATTGACCGAGTGGGAAATCGAGATGGTAAAAAGAGGAAATTTGCTATGGGGATGCGATATTTGCCAGGAAGTGTGTCCGTACAATCAACAGTTACAGCCGACTGAGTTGCCCGGCTTTCAGGACAATCAAATCGCAGAGGTTACGTATTCCCAGATCAAAGACTTAGTCAAAACCAGGGCATTTGGCTTTCGGGGCAGCAAGGTGATTGAGAGAAATTATGAAATTTTATACGGAAAGCAGGATTGATACTTGCTCAATCCTGCTTTTTACGTTATAATAGTCTTAAGAGCTGCCAACGGCAGCTCTTAAGACGGATAAGTTAAAACTGACGGTCAGGGATCCAGATCTTCTGCCGCTGTCGCAGTATCGTTTTACCTTACCGCAAGAGTAAACGTTTGATGCAATGATAGCTTAAGAGCTGATTATTGCGTTAATCATAGATGATTAAATGAATCAATCAAGAAAGGCATGATTATAAGTGAAACTGGGAATGGTAGGACTTCCGAATGTCGGAAAAAGTACATTGTTTAATGCGCTGACCAATGCGGGAGCAGAATCTGCAAATTATCCGTTTTGTACCATTGAACCGAATGTCGGAGTGGTATCGGTTCCGGATAAAAGACTGGATGAATTGGCTAAAATGTATCATCCGGAAAAATTTACCCCCGCTACTTTGGAGTTTGTGGATATTGCCGGATTAGTAAAAGGTGCTTCCAAAGGAGAAGGCCTCGGCAACAAGTTTTTATCCAATATCCGGGAGGTTGACGCGATCATTCATGTGGTGCGCTGCTTTGAGGATCCGGATATTGTTCATGTGGACGGTGAAATCGGGCCGGCTCGGGATATCGAAACCATTAATTTGGAGCTTGTTTTTTCGGATATTGAAATTTTGGAGCGAAGAATTGACAAGACCAAAAAACTGGTCAAAGGGGATAAGAAATATCAGACCGAATTGGAATTTTTGGAGTCTTTAAAAGAATATCTGGAAGCGGGAAATTCTGCCCGAGGCTATGCTTATACCGAAGAAGAAAAAGAAATTGTGAAAGATATTTCACTTCTTTCCGACAAGCCGGTCATTTATGCGGCAAATTTATGCGAAGATGACTTCATCAACAACATCGAAACCAATCGCTTTTATCAGCAGGTTTGCAAGATAGCACAGGCAGAAAATGCGGCTGTTTTTCCGATTTGCGCAAAAATCGAAGAAGAAATTTCTGATATGGAGCAGGAAGATAAAGAAATGTTCCTGGCAGAGTTGAATCTGACCGAATCCGGATTGGACAGGATCATTAAAGCAAGCTATTCCTTGCTCGGCTTGATTTCCTATTTGACTGCCGGCCCGCAGGAGGTGCGCGCATGGACAATCACCAAAGGAACCAAGGCGCCGCAGGCAGCAGGCAAAATCCATACTGATTTTGAACGCGGCTTTATTCGTGCAGAGATTGTTTCTTATGATGATTTGATGGCATGCGGTTCGATGGCTGCGGCCAAAGAAAAAGGTCTGGTTCGTCTGGAAGGCAAGGAATATGTGATGCAGGACGGAGATATTGTACTGTTCCGGTTTAATGTGTAACGTTGTTCCGGTAAAGGATCTTAATAAATATTTAACATTTGTATTTTGTCCCGTTATGTGAAATAATAATATTGCTGTTGTAAAACAGTGTATTTTAGATACGGGAGAATCAGAACAATGGTGAAATTAAAAAACGGACTGCAAGGAAACTTAACTGTCCCACTGGTTGAGGAAGGCGCTGTTCCGGAGTTTCAGACCTTTCCGTTGACTGCTTTTCACAGACTGAATGACAAAGGCAATAAAAAGCCGATCCCCGATCCGATCGCTGCCGTGCGGGGACGAAACTTTGAGATCGAAAACAAAAAATAAAGAGCCAAACACAGAAATATGCAATAATATATTTCTGTGTTTTTTGCTGTCACGAAGATAGAGGTCAGAACCGATAAATTTGTCATTTCTTCAGCAGACATTGCCTGATCAAGTTGTAATTTGCGTCGGATTGTGCTACAATATGGAAGAACATAGCAAAAAAGGGAGATGCACAATGAAAAAAATATTTAAGTTTTTAACAAGCAGATTGTTTATTGTGGCAGCCATGATCTTGGTACAGTTGGCTATTTTGCTGGTTACGATTTTATTTTTGAGTCAATATACCCTTTATATGAATACAGTGCTGATTGTTATTAGCATTATCATCACCCTTTATATTGTCGTAAAAAAGGACAATCCGATGTATAAACTGGCGTGGATCGTGCCGATTTTATTGTTCCCCGTGGTAGGAGGAGTATTATACTTTGTTTTCGGAAAACGAAATATTTCTCCGAAAGCCAAAAAGAGATTGATCACGATTTACCAAAAAGCAACCGCTTACAGTCAACAGGATGAATCGGTTTTACAGCGGCTGGAAGAAGATAATCCTTTTGCGTTGAAACAATCCCGTTATATTAAAGATATTTCCTTGTCGCCCGTTTGTCAGAATACCGATACTCGTTTTTTAAC
>JAQXIB010000285.1 GCA_029007575.1 Clostridiales bacterium
CCACAACAGAAACGACAATACCTTCCGCAGCGATTCTGCCGGCTTTTTTCGCAACAGCCGCCAGACCTTTTTCACGAAGCACTTCAATTGCTTTTTCCATATCGCCGTCTGCTTCGGTTAGAGCTTTTTTACAATCCATCATACCGCATCCGGTTCTCTCACGGAGCGTTTTTACATCACTTGCAGTAAATTCCATAATATTCAATCCTTTCATACTAGATACAATTATCAAGAACGGGCGGACGTTCGGGTCCGCCCGTCAAAATGAATCTAACAATTATTCAGCAGCAGCTTCGGTTTCTTCTTCAGCCGCAACTTCCTCTTCAGCAGGTGCTTCTTCTACAGCTTCTTCCTGGCCCTGTCTGCCTTCGATTACTGCGTTTGCCATTGCACCGGCAATCAGTTTTACGGCACGGATAGCGTCATCGTTACCGGGAATGACGTAATCGATCTCATCCGGATCGCAGTTTGTATCAACAATAGCAATGATCGGGATACCCAATTTTTTTGCTTCGGCAACTGCGATTCTCTCTTTGCGGGGGTCAACAATGAACAGCGCTTTCGGCAACTTGTCCATGTTTTTGATACCGCCGAGGAATTTTTCCAGCTTTTCTATCTCAAGATTCAGTTTGATAACTTCTTTTTTCGGCAGCAAATCAAATGTGCCGTCTTCTTCCATCTGTCTGAGCTGAGACAATCTGTTGATTCTGCGGCGAATCGTATTGAAGTTGGTCATCATACCGCCGAGCCAACGAGCGTTTACATAATGCATACCGCAGCGCTCCGCTTCTTCTTTCACGGAATCGCCAGCTTGTTTTTTAGTACCTACAAACAGAATGGAGCCGCCCTCTGCCGCTACATCACGAGCGAACATATAAGCCTCATCCAGTTTCTTTACCGTCTTTTGCAAGTCGATAATGTAAATACCGTTACGTTCTGTGAAGATGTATTTTGCCATCTTCGGGTTCCATCTTCTTGTCTGATGTCCGAAATGAACACCGGCTTCAAGAAGCTGTTTCATGGAAACTACTCCCATTGTGAAATCCTCCTGTTTTGGTTCAATTTTCCTCCGCAGCAATTAACGGTAATTGCGACAACGGATATCCGCTGCACCGTGCAAACCCGATCACTGCGTGCGTATTGCTTTAATATTTTATCATATGAATTTACAAAATGCAAGTGTTTTTTGATATTTTTGAAAAATCATTTGCATTTTTATATATTATAAGGTATAATAATAAACAATCGTTATAATATTAACGAATATTTTCGGAACTATAAGGAAATTAAGGCACTTATGCCTTTTGAAAGGAAGATAAATATCATGTTAGTATCAGCAAAAGAAATGCTTACCAAAGCCAAAGCAGGTCATTATGCAGTCGGACAATTCAACATCAACAATTTGGAATGGACCAAAGCCGCACTGTTGACCGCGCAGGAATGTAATTCGCCCATCATTCTTGGCGTTTCCGAGGGTGCAGGAAAATACATGACCGGTTTTAAAACCGTAGCCGCAATGGTAAAAGCGATGATTGAAACATTAGGCATTACCGTTCCCGTTGCCTTGCATCTTGACCACGGCAGCTATGACGGCGCGCTCGCCTGTATCGATGCCGGATTTTCTTCCGTCATGTTTGACGGTTCACACTACGGCATTGAAGAAAACATCCAAAAAACCAAAGAAATCATCGCAATCGCGCACAGCAAAGGCATTTCCGTCGAGGCCGAAGTCGGTGCAATCGGCGGTGAAGAGGACGGCGTCATCGGCAACGGTGAGGTTGCCGATCCCGATGAATGCAAAATGATCGCTGATTTAGGCGTTGATATGCTTGCTGCCGGAATCGGCAATATTCACGGTAAATATCCGGCAAATTGGGCAGGTTTAAACTTTGATGTACTGGCCAAAATCCAGGAAAAGACCGGCATCATGCCTCTGGTTTTACACGGCGGAACCGGTATTCCGGAAGAGATGATCAAGAAAGCGATCTCTTTGGGTGTCTCTAAAATCAACGTCAACACCGAATGCCAGCTTTCCTTTGCCGCAGCTACCAGAAAATATATCGAGGAAGGCAAAGATTTGCAGGGCAAAGGCTTTGACCCCCGCAAGCTGTTAGCTCCGGGATTTGAGGCAATCAAAGCAACCATTAAAGAAAAAATGGAATTATTCGGTTCTGTCAATAAAGCGTAATCCATATACGAAACAAACAAAGATGGCGTGGAAGATACTTCGCAAAGAAGTGTTTTCCACGCTTTTTTCTGAATCGGTAAACATCATCCGTTTACGCTTCCGATGTCTGCTTGTGAATGATTTGCTGTCATTCTTCCGGTTATGACCGATAATCCCCTCTGTATTCCCGAACGATTTCTATCATATTAAGATAGCCCTCCACCGGAACATAAAGAATTTCATAACAGATATGCCAATGCTCCGGCGATACGATATGTCTCTTTTGATTGTCTTGGATGAAAATTTCCACCGGGAAATCGTCATGCTCGGTTAATATCTTTTCTTCGGCAGCCACCCTTATCCCCTTCTTTCCGTTATTCTGAAATATAAGTAAATCGCGGCTGTATCCGCCCATCCCGTTCCACCGTCTCAGCCCACATCGACGCCGGCCGCACCCAAATGCCCTGTTCACCGTAAAGTGCCTGATACACCACCATCTGTTCCATCGTTTCCGAATGTGTGGCAAGATATAATACACGATATTCTTTTCCTTTAAAATGACGGTATTTACCGATTTTAATATTTTCCATATCAATCACCTTTTTCCGACTTTTTCTTTTGCGCAGCCATCTTGTAGTGCTGCGGCGCAATACCGAATTTCTTTTTAAACATCCTGGAAAAATTAAAAATATCGGTATATCCGCAGCTGAGTGCCGCGTCGGTAGGAGTAGAATCATACATAATCATATTCTGAACCGCCTTTTCCAAGCGATAATCAATCAAATATTGCTGCGGTGATTTTCCGGTCTGCTTTTTAAAAATCGTACTGAAATAACTGCGATCCAGATTTAAGGACTTTGCCATCATGTCGACAGTGATCTTCTTCTGATAATTCGACTCAATATAGTTTCGTGCCATCAAGACATACTGATTGACCGGCTCGCCGATATGTAACGTCTTTTGGTCCAGGTAAGCCAATATCTCAAAGATTTTACCGCAAATATATAATTCCCGAAACCGCTCAAATTTTTCGCACTCGGTAATATCAGAAAAAATCGGGCCGCATTCTCTGGCAGATATCACGTGTTGATGAAAAATGTCGGTCAGATCAAAAGAAGTTGTGAATCCCACCCAGATATAGGTCCATGGATTCTCTTTGTCCGCCTGATATAAAGTCACCTCTCGCGGCGAAAACAAGAACATATCTCCGGCAGTCAATGAATAAGTTTTCCCGTCCGTTTCAAATGTTCCTTTTCCGGAAACAACATAATGTATCATATAATAATCGCGGGCACACGGTCCGTAAGAATGCTCCGGAGCACAATCTTCAAATCCCGCAACCAATGGATTAATATCAGAAAATCCGCGATTAATAAGCATTATTTCCTGTGTCATCTGATCGATCTCCTAATACTCGTTTATAAGAATCACACTAGGGACTCATATCCTGAACAACTCACATTATATCAAATAAATATCACATTATGCAATATGAAAAATGAAAATAATATGCTATTCTAAATTTATCCCGAAACTTATTGTTACTGAGTCAATTTAGCTTGAAAGGATGATTCTTTGTATGATTAAAATTACGTTCATGGGGGCAGGAAGTACGGTTTTCGCCAAAAATGTTTTGGGCGACTGTTTATGCTCTCCTGCTTTAAACGAGGCGGAAATCGCGCTTTATGATATTGATGCCGAACGCCTGAAAGACAGCGAAATGATGCTGACCACCCTCAATCACAACATCAACAGCGACAAAGCAGTAATCAAAAGCTATTTAGGAGTAGAAAACCGCAAGGAAGCACTGCGCAATGCCAACTTTGTGGTCAATGCGATCCAAGTGGGATTATATGATCCTTGTACCATCATCGACTTTGAAGTGCCGAAAAAATTCGGCCTGCGTCAAACCATTGCCGACACCTTGGGCATCGGAGGCATTATGCGGGCATTACGTACTATTCCGGTGCTGGATGACTTTGCCAGAGATATGCGCGAAGTTTGCCCTGATGCATGGTTTTTAAATTATACCAATCCTATGGCAATGCTGTCCGGTTTTATGCAGCGCTACACAGGAATCAAAACCATCGGACTTTGTCACAGTGTTCAGGTCTGCTCTGAAGGCTTGCTGAAAGGCTTGGGAATGGAAGACAAACTGGAAGGCAGAAAAGAACTGATTGCCGGCATTAATCACATGGGATGGCTGTTGGAAATCAGCGACAAAGACGGAAACGATCTGTATCCGGAAATTCGCAGACGGGCAAAAGAGAAAAACGCAAAGGAAAAACACGGCGATATGGTTCGATATGATTATATCGACAAATTGGGCTATTACTGTACCGAATCCAGCGAGCATAACGCGGAATATAATATGTTTTACATCAAATCCAAGTATCCGGAACTGATCGACCGATTCAATATTCCATTAGACGAATATCCGAGAAGATGTGTCAACCAAATCGCCGGTTGGAAAAAACAAAAAGAAGAAATCGTACACAATCACACGCTCAATCATGAACGTACACGGGAATATGCTTCTTACATTATGGAATCTATTGTAACCAATACTCCTTACAAAATCGGCGGAAACGTATTGAATACCGGCGGTTTGATCGAGAATCTGCCTCAAGACGCTTGTGTGGAAGTACCTTGCCTGGTAGACGGCAACGGTATTCATCCCTGCCGTATCGGTCGTTTGCCGGTACAGCTTGCGGCGATGAATATGACAAACATCAACGTGCAGCTGCTGACCATCGAGGCAGCAATCACCCGTAAAAAAGAGCACATCTATCAAGCCGCTATGTTAGAACCGCATACCGCAAGTGAATTATCGGTTGACGATATCATTAAGATGGTGGACGCTTTAATTGATGCGCATGGAGACTGGCTGCCGAAATTCCATTGAACACCGTCAATATATATTCAAAGCCGCTGCAAAAATGCAAGCGGCTTTGAGCGTGTCGACAAAGTCGACAACGCTCTCGAAGGACAAACGCAATCACTGCGGCAAAGCCTTGTTCTGCGTTTTTCCCCCGATACCCCCTTTTCTACGA
>JAQXIB010000286.1 GCA_029007575.1 Clostridiales bacterium
CGCACCAATGTATTTTCGCCGCTGGATACAAGCACTTGATTTTGATTCCGCAATTCAAAAATCAGCGACGGTGTACCTTTGCGATAGGTGCTGCTGTCCTCATACTGACAATAAGCGAGCACCGCCAGAATATTTTTCCCATCACGAAGCACTTCAACAGGCACCGACAGGCAATCCGCCACCTGGTATTCCTCATAGTCGGGATATTGTCCAAACCCGATCATCTGCCCATTTATCCATACAACATAGTTGCTGTGACAGCGAATATACAGTCGCAGGCGATCTGTTTTTTCGGTTTCAAAGGTTTGATAAAAGTCAAGATATTGATTGATATCAGTGCTTTCCGCCCAAACAGGCTGCGCTTTTTGAAACATTCTCGCACTCCTTTCCCTGCGAATGAAATCGCATTACTATCCTACCAATCCGGAACGTTCGACACTCTCTACAAAAAATCGCTGCATCACCAGATAAAGCAGCACCGGCGGCAGAATCACCAACAAAACTCCTGCGCTTTTGAGGCACATCATATATATCGGATTGTAGCTTAACGCATCTCCGACGCTCCAATCCTTCAAGATCAGATTTGTTAAATCCGCTATATACAGATATTGCACCGAAAGCAGATGGCTGCTACCGGTCAACATACCGGAAACCACATTATCATTATAAGTCCACACGAAGGAAAATAGCATAACCGTGACTACGGTCGCCACAGCATTCGGCACCATGATGCCGCCGAAGATTCGCAGATGCCCTGCACCGTCTACATATGCCGCCTCTTCGATTTCTTTCGGCATGTTGCGGAAATTCTGACGGAAAATATAGATAAACAATCCGTTTTTGATTCCGTTTCCGGTCAGCGACAACAAAAAGATCGGCCAATAGCTGTTAATCATATTCAGCGGCTGCCCGGTGATCATGCGAAACAGCCCTAAAATATCAAAGGATTTGAAATGAAGATAGGTGGATGCCATATAAAGCTGCGGCGGCACAACAATTGTAAATAACCATTGCAAACAATAGCCGCTTCAGCGGAATATCAAATCGGGCAAAACCGTATCCCGCAAGCAAACAACATAGGGTTTGCAGCAAGGTCGCAATCGTCACGACCGACAAGGTGATTGCCAAACTGCTCGGATAGTCCAGCATCTGCCAGGCAAGCGAAATATTTTCCATGGAAAAGGTACGCGGTATCAGTACAATCGATCCGTCGTTCATATCCGCCGTTCCCATAAAACTTCGGGTAAACAGCTGCAGCACCGGATAGAGAATCATAAAGCATAAACCGATCAGCACAAGCGTTCGCAGGATCGTCCATGTCCATTTCGGCACTTGATAACGCAGTGCTTTCTGTGCGTTTGCCCACCTCATCGTCCTCTCTTCCTTCCTGCTACTTATCATAATAAAACACCTTCCTGGAAATCAATCCGGCAACCACCAGCAAAATAACCGAAACGATCGCAAAATAAATCCATGCCAACGCACTACCATACCCGAATTTTATGCTCTTAAAAATAGTGTTCTGCACATATTGCAGCGCCTGATTAGAGAAACTGAAAAAGGAATCCACAATCGTATAAACAACGTTTACTAAAATCATCGGGGAAACCATCGGAAAGGTGATTTTCCAAAACGCTTCCCATGCGGTCGCGCCCTCTATATATCCGGATTCATACAGACTGGGCGGAATCGCATTGAGCGCCGCAAGGAAAATAAAGATCTGGATACCCGAGCTGGACAGAATCGAAAACAACCGCTGCATCGGAGCAACGAGATACCCTGCCCAGTTTTCCGGCATACCCATCTCCACGATGTATTGCTCGATCTGCATGCCTTGTATCATGCCGGAAACCGCATCACTTTCCGACAACACCGATGTAAGCTGGGTAGTCTGAACGCTGCTGGCAGTTTGTTGAAACTGCTGAAACACTCCGGTGGATAAAATAACGGTGAGAAAGAAAATCAGTTTCACCAATTGATTGCCGCGAAATTTTTTATGTAGAATAACCGCCGCAAAAAAACTGAACACCAATACAAACGGAACATCCGATAACAGCTGCAAAAGAGAGGAGGACAACGCAACCGGGAATTCCGCATCGGAACGGAAAGCGTAAATAAAATTGGAGATGCCCTCCCATTTCAAAGCATAGCCTTCCGGCTCCAGCGTTACCGTATGAAGGCTGAAAAGCAGCGTCTGCGCCACTGGTATGATAAAGAACAGGATCAGTCCGATCAGCCACGGCGTGATAAACGCCGTCCCGATCAGCTTCTTTTTTGTTTTCAT
>JAQXIB010000287.1 GCA_029007575.1 Clostridiales bacterium
CTGTGTTCGCATCAAGAAATGTCTGAACCAAGAAAAATGCGAAAATTCGTATTTTTCTTGGTTTATACGGCAATAGCCGTTCGAACAAATCAAATTTTTGATTTGTTCAGCAGACATTACATAAACAGGGAAAAATCTCAAATAATAAAAGTGCATCTTGTATTTTCATAAAACATGATTAAAATATTTTATCTCATCATGATAAGAATATGCAACGGCGGTAACATAGTAAACCGCCGGAAAGGGGCACCGAGATGAAAAAAGGTTTGATTTTAGCGGCTGCCGTACTGGCAGTGATGTCCTTTGCGGTTGGATGTAAAAAGACCGGAGAGGGCATTGCATCGGACTTTCATTCCACAGAAAGTACTGTTTCGGACGTAATCAGTAAGGCAGGAGGAATGATTTCCAATGCCGAAGACAAAACTGAGAGCATCATTTCTGATATTGTCAGCGATGTAAGGTAAGAAAAGCGGATATTCCGGTTAAAGCGGAATATCCGTTTTTTCGTTGTGATTGTGGCTATTGGTTTGCCAAACCTGCATGAGTGTGGTATAATATTAATAATATCAATGCGAATATTTTAGTATAAGACATACTTTCAGCATTTGGGGTGAAATATCGTGACTTTGCAAAATATGATTGATCAGAGCAACAACATTGTTTTTTTCGGGGGCGCAGGTGTTTCGACCGAAAGCGGAATTCCGGATTTTCGGAGCGTAGACGGCATCTATCATCAAAAATATGACTATCCGCCGGAAACCATTTTAAGCCATAGCTTTTTTGAATCTCATACGGCGGAATTTTATGAGTTTTATCGGGATAAAATGTTGTACTTGGATGCAAAGCCGAATCCTGCTCATCGGAAACTGGCTGAATTAGAACAGGCGGGAAAGCTGTCTGCCGTGGTCACACAAAACATTGACGGACTGCATCAGAAAGCAGGCAGTAAAAAGGTGTTTGAATTACATGGATCGGTGCATCGCAATTACTGTCAAAGCTGCGGAAAATGTTATGATGCGACGTATATGAAAGAAAGCATTTCGATCCCTCATTGCAGTTGTGGAGGAATCATCAAGCCGGATGTGGTTTTGTACGAAGAGCCTTTGGATGACCATGTTGTGCAGGGCGCTGTTCGGGCCATTGAAAATGCCGATATGATGATTGTCGGCGGAACGTCGTTGAATGTGTATCCGGCGGCAGGATTGCTGCGGTATTTCGGTGGGCAATATTTGGTGATTATCAATCGGGACAGTACGCCGGCGGATCGTTCCGCTTCCTTATTGATTCAGGAGGACATCGGCAAAGTAATGGCAAAGATTAAAATATGATTTGCATTTTGCTTTGTATCATGCTATAATAACCCCAAAAGCAGGTTGCGCTTTTGAGAATATTGAAACGCTGCTCGCTTCGCTGTGCAAACGGTATGTGTTATAATGGTTCCTGCTTAAAGGAATAAAAAATTGAATAGGACAGTTCGTGACCATCCTGTCCGTTATCAAAAAAACTAGGGAAAATCGGTTGTTGCTTTTAGAAGGAACAGCCGTCATGATGGGCGCGTTAAGCGTCTTTTTTTCTGCCTGTTTGGAGGTTTTGCCATTCATGAATGACGCTTTAAAAGATTGCAGATATTCGTTGATTCCCGAGAAAAATCCACGGGAAATCGTATTGCTTCGGGGCAATGGGTGTAAGTGGAAACGCTGCCGGTTTTGTGATTATCATCTGGATTTTTCTTCCGACGAACAGGAAAACGCGCTCTTGAATCGCCGTGTTTTGTCGCGGGTAACAGGCAAATACGGATGTCTGGAAGTTATCAATTCCGGCAGTATCGTAGACTTAAACCGACAGACGATGGCAGATATTATACGAGTTTGTCAAACCAAAAATATCACGCGGTTGCATTTTGAATCTCATTGGATGCATCGGCAGGAAGTTGCGGCATTAAAGCAAATTTTTGCCTCTTTCGGCATTACCGCTAAAGCCAAAATCGGGGTGGAAACCTTTGACTATTCCTTTCGCGAATCCTATTTGAACAAAGGTATTTCCGAATCCAATCCAGAAAAGATTGCAAAATATTTTGATGAAGTCTGTTTGCTGCAAGGACTGACCGGACAGACCGAGAAAACCATGCGACATGATATTGAAATCGGACTGCAATTTTTCGAGCGGGTATGTGTCAATATCATGGTTGCGAATAAAACGCAGGTACGTCCGGACGAGAAAGTGATCGAAACATTTCGGAAAGCGGTTTATCCGATATATAAGGAGAATCCCAGGGTGGACATTTTACTGCATAATACCGATTTCGGCGTGTGAAAATAAAGAAAGGAACAGGAAAATAAGATGAGAAATGAAATATTATTAATTGCCAGTTTGGTTGTCATATATGGAATGGTGCTGCTGTGGTATTCCTTGTTTGGAAAAAAAGGATTGTTTTGTTGGACAGTATTGGCAACGATAGCAGCCAATATAGAGGTCATGATCTTGATCGACGCTTTTGGAATGGAACAGACTTTGGGCAATATTCTGTTTGCCTCCACTTTTTTAACCACCGATATTCTGAGCGAGCTGGAAGGAAAGAAGTCGGCAAATACCGCGGTCAATATCGGTATTCTGACCTCGTTGTGCTTTATCGTAATTTCTCAATCATGGCTGTGGTATCTGCCAAATGCCAATGATTTTGTGTTTGACGGCATCAAAACGGTGTTTTCCAATACGCCGCGTATCATGCTTGCCGGCTTGATTGTGTATGCGATCGTTCAGAAATTTGATGTTTGGATGTATCACGTATGGTGGAAGATCACAGAAAAGCGTTGCGGAGACAGCAAACGTTTTTTGTGGATACGGAATAATTTTTCTACTTTATTATCTCAGCTTTTAAACGCCGTTTTGTTTACCGTAGCTGCTTTCGGGGACGTTTATGACATCGGAACGTTGCTGAATATTATCGGTGTCAGCTACCTGATTTTTATCGTGACCAGTTTGGCGGATACCCCGATTGTCTATTTTGCACGCCATCTTTCGGAAAAGCGGAAGAACAAACAATCGGCAACTGCTTTGTAACAGTTGCCGATTTATCGGTAAATGACGATTATCCCGGATTAAAATAGCCGCCTTCCATGAGGGAAACATAATCGGAAGGGGATACGATCAGGTGATCCAGCAGTCGGATTTCGCAGGTTTTCAATGCCTTATAAATGTCGTTTGTGACACAGATATCGGCATTGGAGGGAATGGCCAATCCCTGCGGATGATTGTGTGCGACAATGACATTGGCACAGTTGCAGGAAAGCGCGGTTTCCACGATTTTGCGGACGCTGATCTGAGCCGAAGTGATGGTGCCCTCAAATAATTTTTTGCAGGACATCACCTTGCAGGTGTTGTCCAAACAGATCACGTAGAATTCTTCGTTTACCTTGCCTTTGAAGAAAGGCTTGATATATTGTCCGATATCGCGGGAGTTTTTTAAAACCGCCGACTGATCCAGCTTGTCCAGTTCGTATCTTCGAAAGATAGCAGGCATCATCTTCATTAAAATGGCGGCATTCTCCGTCATGCCTTTTATTTTTACCAGTTCCTCAAACGGAGCGTCAAAAGCGGCGGACAGACTTCCGAAAGTGTTGATCAACTCGTGTGCAATCGGATTGGTATCTTTTTGCGGAATACCGAAAAAAAGTAAAATTTCAAGAACGTTGTGCGGCTCAAACTGATCCAGTCCATCAGATAAAAAACGTTGTTTCAATCGTTGCCGATGGCCTTTGTGAAGCGCCGATTGTTCGTTCTGCGGCATAAATACTCTCCTTTGTTGCTTGGGTGATATATCATTGCTGTCGGTATCAAAGCGTGCAGAAGCAAATCGGCAGAACAATGATTTTTTAACATTATGATATATTTTAAATTATAACGCAAAATAATTTATTTGAAAAGTCCTATGTTCAAATTTTTATTTTTATGTTATAATAACCTCATAACACTTGCAAAATCAAAAATTTTGAGTGTTATTGAGAACATTGTTACACTGCTCGCTTCGCTGCGCCAGTAGTATGTGTTATAATAAAAAGCAAAGCAGATGAGAAAGCAGCCTGCCGCTTTTTCGGTGATGGTATGTTGCGAATTGATCTTGAAAATGAAGGATGGCCATGAGAGAATTTATCATTCAGAAAAATGACTGTCATCAGCGTGTCGATAAATTTTTGGGCAAAGCAGTAAAAGGCTTGCCTAAAAGCTTGATGTATAAGTATATCCGGCTGAAAAGAATCAAAGTCAACGGCAAACGGTGTGAGATATCAACCATATTGCAGGAGGGCGACCGACTGTCCCTGTATATCAACGATGAATTTTTTTCTTCGCCGCAAAATCCGGAATCTTCCTTTCTCAAAGCGCCGACTGCGCTGCGCATTGTGTATGAAGATGAAAATATTTTGCTGATAGATAAACCTCCCGGTTTGGTGGTGCATGAGGATAACCGTCAGCTGGCAGACAGCTTGATTGATCGAGTGAAGCATTATTTGTATGAAAAAGGGGAGTATTCTCCGGACGATGAGCTTTCCTTTGCACCAGCGCTTTGCAATCGGATCGACCGAAATACCGGAGGTATTGTCATTGCCGCTAAAAACGCGGAAAGCCTGCGGATCATCAATGAAAAGATACAGCAAAGAGAAATCAAAAAGTATTATCTGTGTTTGAACGAGGGGAAAGTTATCCCTCAGTCGGCAGAGTTGCATTATTATTTGAAAAAAGACGCAGCCTCCAATAAGGTGTCGATTCAGGAACAGCCTTTGGATGGATATAAAGAAATTGTGACGTTTTATCGTGTGATTGCTTCAGACGGTAAGCATAGCTTGACAGAGGTGGAGCTGGCTACCGGCCGGACGCATCAAATCAGAGCGCAGATGGCGTATATTGGATTCCCGTTGGTGGGAGATACGAAGTACGGCGCAAAAGAAAAGCATAAATATCATGCGCTTTATTCCTATAAATTGCGGTTCGATTTTAAAACCGATGCGGGAATTTTAAATTATTTGAAGGGAAAAATATTTGAAGTCCCGGATATTTGGTTTGCAAAAGAAATAAACACAGAAGAGAAAGGAACATCTGACAGATGAAATATGTAGTAATATTGTGCGACGGCATGGCAGACTATAAATTGGAAGAGTTGGGGTCAAAAACACCGATGACGGTTGCAAATAAGCCGCACATGAATTGGTTGGCGGCGCACGGAAATGTAGGAATGGTAAAAACGGTCGGAGAGGGCTTTAAACCCGGAAGCGATGTTGCAAATTTATCGGTGATCGGTTACGCTCCCGCTAAATATTATGCCGGACGTTCTCCGTTGGAGGCGGCAAGCATCGGGATTGACTTAAAAGAAAGCGATGTGACGATGCGCTGTAATCTGGTCACCTTATCCGATGAAGAAAATTATGAAGATAAAACCATTTTGGATTATTGCGCGGATGATATTTCCACTCAGGAAGCCGAAATATTGATTCGGTATTTGGCGGAGCATTTTAACAATGAGGAATTTAGCCTGTATCCGGGCGTCAGCTATCGTCATTGTCTGGTATGGCATAACGGGACGACAGAGGTAGGAACCTTGACGCCTCCTCACGACATCACCGGCAGAAAGATCAAGGACTACATACCGCGGCATCCGAATGCGCAAAAATTGTATGAAATGATGAAACAGGGGTATACTTTATTAAAAGATCATCCGGTGAATCAAGCCAGAATCGCACGCGGTCTTCGTCCTGCGAATGCTATTTGGTTTTGGGGAGAGGGCAGAAAGAAGCCGCTTACCGGTTTTCAGGAAAAGTTCGGTCTCCGAGGAGCAGTGGTTTCAGCAGTAGACTTGATCAAAGGCATCGGAAAGCTTGCAGGGATGGATGTTCTGGAAGTGGAGGGAGCCACCGGTTATTTGGATACGAATTTTGACAACAAGGCACAAGCGGCAATGGATGCTCTGAAAAATGGATGTGATTTTGTTTATATTCATTTGGAGGCTCCGGATGAGTGCGGACATCGCAATGAGCTACAGAATAAAATCAAATCGCTCGAAATGATTGATGAAAAGATCATCGGCCCTGTGTTAAAGGAGCTGGAGCAATATGATGATTATAAAGTGATGATATTGCCGGATCATGCCACACCGATTGCGCTCAGAACACATGTTTCCGATCCGGTTCCGTTTTTGATGTATCACAAAAAAGGCGTTGCGGCGCATCCGGTATCGTTGTTTGATGAGGAACACGCGCAGATGACAGGTGTTTTCATTGAACAGGGTGATGCGATTATGGAACAGTTTATCAATTTGGAGTAAATTTCGGATTAACTATTTACAAAATAAGAATATTGTGTTATAATAACAGAGTTGTCCGCGCCATGGCTTGTGGGTGTAAGCCCGAAAGACGGTAGATGTTACTTGCCCGGGAGTTTTGCCTTCCCCTTGCTATGCCGTTGGCTGAATTTTAAAAGAGGTGAAAGATATGTTGCTGAAAGAAGAAAAAACCGCGGTTATCGACGCAAACCGCATCCATGAAAACGACACCGGCTCTCCGGAAGTGCAGATCGCGATTCTCACCAAAAGAATCAACGATCTGACCGAACATTTGAAAGTTCATAAAAACGATCACCATTCTCGCAGAGGCTTGCTGAAAATGGTAGGTCGCCGTCGTAATCTTTTGAACTACCTGATGAAGAAAGATATTGAGCGTTATCGTGCGATTATCGCGAAATTGGGTATTCGTAAGTAACTGGCTGATAAGGCAGGTGGGATTTCCATCTGCCTTTTTGGTATTTCCTGAATGTTCACACGATTCGGAAATGATATTTATTGTCTGTGTGAAAATGACGGACAGCTCGTATATGGGTTCTGCTTATAGAGTCCATGTTTAGCATAAATTAGTGTGCTTTGCAAAAAAGCAGAGCATAGTAATTTTGCTAAACAAGCTGTCCGAATAAAAAATAATGGAGGCTTGTAAAGAATGTTTGAAAACCACAGAATTTTTAAAACACAATTTGCCGGCAGAGAATTGTCGGTAGAAACCGGCAAGACCTGTATGCTTTCTAACGGCTCCTGCTGGGTACGTTATGGGGACACGGTCGTTATGGCGAACGTGACGATGTCCGCGAAGCCGCGTGAAGGAATTGACTTTTTTCCGCTTTCGGTAGATTACGAGGAGCGTTTGTATGCAGTCGGTAAAATCCCCGGCTCTTTCTTGAAAAGAGAGGGAAGACCGTCCGAACGTTCTATTTTGACTTCCCGAATGGTTGACCGTCCGATTCGTCCGTTGTTCCCGAAGGATATGAGAAACGATGTCTCGGTTGTCATGACGGTTTTGTCCACCGATATGGATAATCAGCCGGAAATCACCGGATTGATTGCGACTTCGGTAGCGCTTTCTATTTCGGATATTCCGTGGAACGGCCCGATCGGCGGCGTCAATGTCGGTCTGGTAGATGATGAGATCGTCATCAATCCGAATCTGGAACAGCGTAATAAAAGCGATCTGACCTTGACGGTTGCCGGTACCGAAGAGAAAATCGTTATGATCGAAGCCGGTGCAAACGAAGTATCCGATGAAAGAATGCTGGATGCGATCGCGGCAGGACACGAGGAGATCAAAAAGATCGTTGCGTTTATTCGTGACATTCAGAAAGAAATCGGAAAAGAGAAAATTGTATTTGAGTCCCAGAAAGTGAATCCGGAATTGTTTGAGGCAATTAAGGAATTTGCTTCAGACAGAATTAAATTTGCGCTGGATACCAATGATAAAAATGTGCGGGAAGAGCGTTTGGCTCCGATCGTGGCAGATATCCATGAAAAATTTGAGGAATTGTATCCGGAGGAAGCCGGTACGATCGACGAGTGCATTTATTTGGTGCAAAAATATATCGTCCGCAGATGGTTGCTGGATGAAAACAAACGGGTAGACGGACGCGGTATGGATGAAATCAGACCGTTAGCTGCCGAAGTTGCAGTTGTTCCGAGAGTTCACGGATCTGGATTATTTACCAGAGGTCAGACACAGGTGCTCAGCATTGCAACCTTGGGACCGATCAGAGATTCTCAGATTATCGATGGTATTGACGAGGAAGACGAAAAGCGTTATATGCATCACTATAATTTCCCGTCCTATTCTGTCGGTGAAACCAAGCCCAGCAGAGGTCCCGGACGTCGGGAGATCGGTCATGGTGCTTTGGCGGAGAAAGCTTTGGTTCCGGTATTGCCGTCGGTAGAAGATTTCCCGTATGCCATCCGTGTCGTATCAGAAGTGCTGTCCTCAAACGGTTCTACTTCTCAAGGCTCTATCTGCGGCTCTACTTTGGCGTTGATGGATGCAGGCGTGCCGATTAAAGCGCCGGTAGCCGGTATTTCCTGCGGATTGATTACCGAGGGCGACAGATGGATGACCATGGTAGATATCCAAGGTTTGGAAGACTTCTATGGAGATATGGACTTTAAGGTAGGCGGTACCCATAAAGGTATTACGGCAATCCAGGTTGATATTAAAATTGACGGTTTGACCTTAGATATCATTAAAGAAGCATTTGAAAAGACGCACAAAGCGCGTAATTATATCTTAGATGAGATTATGCTGAAAGCGATTCCTGCTGTCAGAGATTCTGTCGGAGAGTATGCGCCGAAGATGGCTTCTACTAAGATTCCGGTTGATAAGATCAGAGAAGTAATCGGAACCGGCGGAAAAGTCATTCAGAAGATTTGTGCCGATTGCGATGTAAAAATTGATATTAATGATGACGGTGCGGTGTCCATTTTGGGAGTCAACCGTGAAAACACCGAAAGAGCGTTGGCTATCATCAATACCATTGTGAACGATCCGGAGGTTGGCGCCATTTATAAAGGAAAAGTAACCAGACTGATGAACTTTGGCGCATTTGTGGAGATCGCTCCCGGCAAAGAAGGCTTGGTGCATATCTCCAAGCTGGATGAAAGACGGGTAGAAAAGGTAGAAGATGTTGTTTCTGTCGGCGATGAGCTGTTGGTAAAAGTGCTT
>JAQXIB010000288.1 GCA_029007575.1 Clostridiales bacterium
TTCCATCATTTTCGGCTGCGGCGTGGTGGAATCCGATCCATTCATCATTGCGCGGTGCTCCGGCAGCAGCGTTGCATCCATTCCTTTCCATGCTTTCATGACCGCTTCGGTGATTCGTTCGGTATGGATTTTTTCGGAAGATTCCAGCATAAAGTGATCCTGAATATATCCGGCCGGATCCGCTTCATGGAACGCCATCCCCTGCTCCGCCATACGATACCGATATGCATCCTCTTTATATGGCATTCCGTTCATAATTTCAAGATATGCATTCATAAAGAAATTGGCTCTGGCATCATTCCCGAGTCTGGTAGCAAAAACCTTGGTCCCGTCTGCTCCTTCCCAGATGAACTCACAATGCGGAGCCCGGCTTTTATCTACGTTTTTTGCAACGACCACCGTGTCGATGCCAAATCCTTTATAGATCTGCGGAAACTGTGCTGTCTGTCCCCATCCAAACGACTCATAGCCGATTTTCAGGCAACCACCCAACTCTTTTGCCGTCCGTTCCCCTTTCAGAAGATTACGCACCAAACTCTCCCCGCTGACCGGATAGAGGTCAGGCAGCGTATACCACGGACCGACCACGATCCGCCCTTCCCGGATAAACTGCTTCATTTTTTCGGTGTTTTCCGGCCGCACTTCAAGATAGTCCCGTATCGAAACCGTTTGACCGTCAAACAAAAAGCTTTTGTATCCCGGATTCTTCTCCAACGTCTCAAACAGACTGTCGATCAGCTCGACCAGATACATCCTGTTTTCCCAAATGGGATATCTCCATTCCCTATCCCAATGCGTATGCGGTATTAAATATCCTTTCCCCATTATCTTGTTCATTCCTTTTCCATCATTTCCTTAAAAAACAGGCTGCCTGATAAATCAGACAGCCTGAATAAGTTTATCATCAACGATCATAAACATGTTCTTCACTTGATCCAACTGTTGTTACCTTATTTTAAATTGTTCAGAAGGTAAGCATATTCAGATGTCAAACCAGCTTCTTCCATGATTTTTTTAGCGGCATTCGGCCATTGTCCGTTCGTTATAAACGATGTATCTTTGACAGAACAGTTCTCCGTTTGCCAACTGGTATGCTGGCGAGTATTGCTTGTGTAATTGTTCATAAGCTGCAGCTGATAGCAGGAGAGCTTTCCGTCAATATCTCTGCCATTGACCCACAGCCAGCAAAGCTCCTCATTGCCGGGTTGCTGATTATTGTCTACCACATTGTTTTTGACCGTAAAATAAGCAGACCCTTCGTCTAAATAAATACCGCCGAAAGCATTCCCCTGATTGGAAATATAATTGCCTTCAATCACAGAATCTTTTTGATGTCCCAAGGTGTAAATTCCGCCACCGTCACGCGCGTTCATAAGATAATTGTCAATGCGGTTATAGCTAATGGTATTATTATGGCTTCCGTTATATTGGGTATCATGTCCCCAGCCCCAACCCAGCGTGATTGCGCTGTATGGAACCTCTGCAATATCATTATGCGTGATTTGGGTATAAGCGGCATAATATCCGGAAACAGCCGGCATAGCAGTATAATCCTTGGCCACCCTGCGAATGACGTTATTACTAAATACGGTATGTAAGGTTTTGGACCCATCAGCAGCGGCCGCGTTGTTGGGATCACCGATGATCACAGCGGAATCTGACAGATCAGTGAACGTACATCCCTGAATGGTCGTGTAGTGAGCGCCTCTGGAAACACGAATTGCCGCAGAGCCTAAATTTTTAAAGGTACAGTTAGTAAAACGAACGCCTTGGGTATATTCCAAATTGATGCTGCCTTTCAGCATATCCATGGGCATAGAAACACTACCGTTTGTGTTAGTCGCAATACCCGATATATAGGTTTGAGCCTGATTGATAGCTAATCCGTAGCGGCTGATCAAATTCATGGCTGCATATTTGAAAGTAAAGCCGTCAAATTCTATATTCTTCACTTTGTTGGCAGCAGTGCCGGTCATGTTAATAAATTCTTCCAGCACCGGAACGGTACATTTGGCTTTGCTCAAATCCGTACCTTTCGGCGGATAAAAATATAATTCTTGGTTTTTTTGATCGAAATACCATTCTCCCGGTTGATCCAAAAAGCTCAAATCATTGGACAAGGTGACGGTATGACGGTTTGGATTCGGGTAATAGTACCCTTCCGGATCAACCCCCGCGTCTATTGCACCGGTCGTAAATTTAAAATAGGGCTGCTGCATCCGTACCACATTTTGAGATACTGAGCTGGCC
>JAQXIB010000289.1 GCA_029007575.1 Clostridiales bacterium
AAACCACTACTATTATACACGAGGTTCTTCTTATTTTTTAGTCTTTCGGCTCGCATCAAGCTCGCCTTCTTTTTTGTAGCTCCGCTCTTTTTTCTTCCCTCGGTAGAACCGAGGGTTTATTTCCACGTCTAAAGACACCAATAATAAACCCGTTTGCTGAAATATATCGGCGAACGGGTTTTCTGCATCGTGGTACGATTATTCTTTCTCTTGATTATCTAAATATTTCAAATATTCAGCGATGTCCTTTTGAATCGCATTGATGATATTATTTCAATTCCGCTATGGTAACACCGGATTCCCCTTCGCCAAACACACCCAAGCGAAACGATTTAATGCTTTTGTGCTTCTTTAAATGCGCCTGTACTGCGGCCCGCAATACGCCTGTGCCCTTACCGTGAATAATAGAGATCACATTGACATTGTTCATCACTGCATTATCGATAAACATATCCAGATCCATCAGCGCCTCATCAACGGTATAGCCCCGCAGGTCGATTTCGGTCTTTGCCTCCCGCTCAACTTTATTCTTCACAGTACGCATCGCTTTTCCGACTGTCTGCTTATTGGCACCGGCAGTATGATCAAGCAAACGCAGATTCTTTTCTTCTACCCAGATTTTCATATACCCCGACTGGATTTGATAACGTCCTTTTTTATCGGCCTCGCTGATGACCTTTCCTTTGCTTCCTACGTCAATCAACTGCACTGAATCCCCTATTTTCAGCTTTCGCGGTAATACATAAGCGCCGTCAGAATGATCCTGAACCGGATTGGCGGCGTCCTCCAGCTTTTGCAATTTCCCTTTGAGCTGTGATTTTGCCGCGCTCACCAGCTTGGAAAAATCCTCTTTATCTTTATTTTTCTTGATTTCTTCCAATTCATCCATTAAGCTCATCGCGCGCACTTGAATATCGCTCAGCATTTTCCGTGCCTGCATCCGCGCCAGTTCGGTTTCCCGTTCTTTGCTGGAATTCAAGCTGTATTTCAGCTTTTTGATTTCCTCTTTATATTGCTCAATTTCCCGATTTTTCTATGACAGTGACGTCTTTTCCTGTTCCAATCCCTGTCTGGAGGCTTCTAGCTTATCAATAACATCCTCAAAGCGTTTGCTGTCGGTAGCAATTAAACTTTTTGCGTGCTCAATAATTTTTTCATCCAACCCCAACCGGCTGCTGATCGCAAACGCATTGGATCGTCCCGGTACTCCAACCAGCAATCGATAGGTCGGCTGCAATGTGGCAACATCAAATTCACAGCAGGCATTTTCCACCTTGTCCGTTTCCAACGCATACATTTTCAACTCGGCATAATGGGTAGATGCGGCAACCCGGCAATCTCTTCCGCGCAGATTTTCCAAAACAGCTATCGCCAGTGCGGCGCCCTCTACCGGATCGGTACCCGAGCCCAATTCATCCAAAAGGACCAGGGAATGAAAGCTTGCCTGCTTTAAAATAGACACAATATTAGTCATATGCGCCGAAAAAGTGGAGAGATTTTGCTCGATGCTCTGCTCGTCGCCAATGTCCACCAAAACTTCTTCAAAAACAGACACCACACTGTTGTCGCCGACCGGTATCAATAATCCTGCCATTGTCATTAACGTCAGCAATCCTATGGTTTTTAGGGTAACCGTTTTGCCACCGGTATTTGGTCCGGTCACCACCAAGGTCGTAAACAGTTCTCCTAAATCAATATCAACCGGTACGACCTTATTCTTATCGATCAACGGATGCCGCGCTTTATTCAGGCGCACCACGCCGCTGTCAGTCACCTCCGGCTTGTTTGCGTTCATCCGCGCCGCCAGATTGGCTTTACAAAAATACAAATTCAGGGAAATTGCCAATTGATAGGAGGAAATAATGCTGTCTCCGAACGTCGCACATTCGGCAGACAAAGCCTGTAAAATGCGCTGAATTTCTTCCTGCTCCTTGCCCTCCAGCACACGAATCTCATTGTTTGCTTCCACCACGGAGGACGGCTCTATAAAGAGCGTAGACCCACTGGAGGAAGTGTCATGCACCAAACCGCCGATTTCGCCGCGATGCTCCGCCTTGACCGGTACGACAAATCTGCCGTCACGCATCGTGATGATCTGCTCTTGCAGATACTTTTGATACTGCTGGGAACGAATGATTTTTTCCAGTTGCTCTCTGACGCGCAACTGCGCATTTTTGATCTTTCTGCGAATTGTCGCCAGCTCCGGACTGGCGTTATCGTCTATTTCATCCTCTGACAGAATGGCGGAAGAAATCTGCTGTTCCAGATATTTATTGGGCGCCAATTCGGAAAACATCGGATTTAAGCCTTCCGGCATGGTTTTATTCTGCCCTACCCATTCGTCCAAAAGTCGAATTTGCCGCAATACTTCGGCTATGCGCAGCAATTCTCCCGGCGTCAAGGTGCTTCCGGCTTTGGCGCGTCTGACAGTACCGATCGGATTCTTTAAATGATAGAAAGTTGGCGTTCCGTAGCTGACAACCAGTGTATAAAAGTCAGAAGTCTTTTGAATTTCCTCCCGCACCGTCATCAGATCGGTGGACGGCTGCAATTGTAAGGCTGCATTGCGGGCATCCTCACAGCAGGTCATATCAGCCAGTAAATTCCGTATTTTATCGAATTCGAGCGATTGCATCGTCCGCTCGGAAATAGTGAATAATTCATTCATAACAATATTGTGTTCTCTTTTAACAGAGATATTTCAAGCTCCTCCCTGCCTTACGGCATTGCTTTGAGTGATTTATAAAATTCCAGCGAATGCAGTGTTCGCTCTAAATATAATTTTACATAATACTCCGATATTTGATCCAGATACAAAAGCGTCTGCTTGGACACTTTAAAGTTAAACAGGCGTTCCATTTCAGAAAACAAGATGTGCCTCATGGCTGCCAACACCGCCGGTGTCAGTTTAAACCGATCTTCCTGATCGGACAGCTCGGTTTGCTGCATACAATTTTGGCATAATAATATACCCTTTAACGGAAAAAAGGTCATACTTTCCGCTTCATATTGACCACATCCGTCACATGCCACCAAATTGGGAGCAAAGCCACTTTCCGCCATAGCGCGCAGTTCATATACCGGCTTCATAAAATCCACCGGCCGCTTGTCATTCGCCAGCAAATAAAAAGTGTTGCACAACAAGCGCAAAAACACCTCCGCGTTCTCAGCGGTAGGTGTTAAATAATAAGTCAACTCACCAAAATAACTGGCCAATGAGATTTTCTCAATATCATTCCGTAATCCGTAAAAATTATCCAGTTTATCAGCGCTGTTTACTATGTATCCGCTTTTGCCTGCAAAAAGGCAAAAGTCGGAATAACAAAAATCCTCGGTCGAATTTAAAAGAGAACTTCTCAGGCGCTTTACGCCGCGCGCCTTCGCTTCAATCAAGCCATGATTCTCGGACAGCAGGAACAGCATCTTGTCCTCCTCGGACAGAAAGTTGTGCTTTAAAACAATCGCTTTGGTTTTGATCGTCATATTGCGCACTCCTCCCGTTCGACATTTTACATTGACTGTATATTAAATAATCCGAAATTTTTCCGGAATGTGCAAATCGTTCCCATGCAGTTCTCTGATCCATCACGCTCAATCCCCTTTCGGCTGTATTGATAGTATATGGGACATCAGAATGAAATATTAATGGAAACTATTAGGCATACTGGGAAAAAATCCAATTTAAGATAAGCCGAATGATTTAATAATATTTTCCTTGTTTCGCCAATCTTCACGCACCTTGACCCAAAGCTGGAGATTGACTTTAATATCAAAAAAGCGCTCAATATCCTCTCTGGCCTGACTGCCTATCGTCTTGAGCATATTGCCGTTTTTTCCAATCAGCATTCCTTTGTGGCTGCTTTTTTCACAGAAGATCGTGGCTTCGATATCCATGATATTGCTGTTTTTGCGTTCTTTCATGCTCTCGATGGATACCGCAATACCATGTGGTATCTCCTGACGAAACAACAGCAAAATCTTTTCACGAATCATTTCGCTGACCAACACTCTTTCCGGCTGATCGGTCAAGGTGTCGTCTGCAAAAAAATGAATACCGGGTTCCGCCAGCTTGGACAGTTCCTCAATGACCAGCTCTACGCCGTCAGAGGTCAACGCGGACACCGGAATGACTGCCGTAAACGGATATAATGCCGAAAACTCCTGAATCCGCGTCATAATTTGCTGCTTATCCAAGATTGTATCGATCTTGTTGATGACAAGCACCACCGGTATCGCCAGCTTCTGAAAAGTTTCGATCAATTCCATTTCTTCAGCCCGTATTTTTCCTTTTGGCTCGACCACGAACAAAATAATATCCACATCGGCTACCGAATCCTTCACCGCTTTGACCATGTGTGCGCTCAACTTGTTTTTGGCGCGATGCAAGCCGGGTGTATCGGTAAACACCAATTGTGTTTCATTCTGTGTCAAAACGCCCATGATTTTTGTCCGCGTAGTCTGGGGCTTATTTGACACAATCGCAATTTTCTGACCTAACATCTCATTCAGCAATGAGGACTTTCCGACATTCGGACAGCCGACAATTGCCACAAAGGCGGAACGTGTTTCCATTCGGTAGTTACCTATACCTTTCCAAAATCATAAAGAAAATCTTCTGTGCCTTCGCATTTTTCTTGGTTTGTACGGCGAGCGTTGTCGACTTTGTCGACACGCTCATTTATAATTATCCGTTTTTTTATTCTGCGGCTTCACTTTACCGTTGCAGCCGAAAATAAAAAAGCAACCAATTACCATTATAACCAGAAAGGGAATCAAATAAACCGGCGTGGTTCCAATCTCCAGAAAAGTTTGCCCGATCCGTTTCCAGTCGTTAAAAGTAAAAAGCGCCACAATAACCGCAGCAACTGCGGACACAAAAACAGCACCCGCTGCGACGTCCTTTGCAATTCGTGCAAGGTTATCGTATGTGGGTGATTCTAAATTGACCAAAGCTTCAATAGCGGTATTGAACATTTCGCTGGTGATCACAAAACCAAAACAGAGAAATATAATGGCATACTGCCCGGGCGATAATCCGTACAAAAAGGAGAAAAATCCCACGAGCAGTGCTACCACAATGTGAATACGCATATTTCTTTCATTGTTGATTGCGTGCCTCAAGCCCCGAAAAGCATACCGGAAGCTTTTTATTAAATTTGCAATTTCGGTATTATTTTTCATCGGCAAACACATAGCTGGCACCGCGCGGAACACCGAGTCTTGCCAAAACAATCTCCTCTTTTTCCCGCATCTGTACCGCCGGCAAACCGCCTTGTTCATGGTCATATCCCAATAAATGCAGCAAAGAATGCACCGTTAAAAAGCCAACCTCTCTTTGCAGAGAATGACCGTACATATCCGCTTGTTCATAAGCCTTCGGCATGGATATGACGATATCGCCCAAGACATATGCTCCGTTTTCGTTTTTATCAAATTTGCCGTCTTCTCCCAAAGGAAATGACAACACATCTGTCACAGCGTCTTTGTTCCTGTATTCTTTGTTGAGCCGCTGAATTTCCTCGTTATTAACGAATGAAACACTGATTTCCGCGCTTCCCTCAAAATTTTCCATTTCCAGGACGGCATGGCAGCAACGTCTGATCAACATTCTGATGCCTGTCGGAATTTTTACGTCTTTCTGATTATTTGTGATTAATACTTTAAGCTTATCCATATATTTCGCCCTCCTATTTTAGTTTTCAGCATTCATCATTATGAAATGATTAAATTTCTGTTAAAATCATACGGATTTTTCCAGAAAAATAATATAATATAATCATAAATTTATTATACACCATTTACATGGATTTTGTATAGATGGCTTTTTTACCAAAAAAAGGCAGCGAAATATTACCAACTTTTTCCTATCATTAGCAGAGAATAACATTTAGTAAAATTTTTTGTGCAAATCTTCCAACAAGGCTTCCAAATTAATTTTTCCACTGCTGACCATCAGAAACATTCCGATTGAATAAAATTTTATTTTGACACAAAACGCTTCTTCCAGTCTGTCAAAGTCGTTTTCCTTCAAAAACAAATAGGATTCATCAGATCACTGCTTTTCCACTGCCGCATATAGCATATACAAAAGGGCACATTGTCTTTTATTCTGCATACCATGGTATTGGAAAAGAGGTGAATGATTATGAAAAGAAAATTTTTTTGCACGATTCTGTTCGCTGCAATATGGTTAACAGTATCCATTATTTTCAGTCTTCGCTGGATACAGGAAGTTTCCTGTTTTTTGCCGGCCGTATATGTATGGTGGGTAGTAATCGGCATTGCATTGCTTCCCGGATTTTTGATGAGCGGAATGTTTTTCTCAAATTTGCTGCACAGCAAGCATAAAAAATATCCCTGCACCTGTGAAAACGTAACGGTTATGATGTGCGCACACAATGAGGAAAAAACCGTTAAAAAAGCCATTCGCTGCATTTGCAATCAAAGCTATCAGGGACATATTACCCTGCTTGTGATAGACAATTGCTCCTCCGATTGCACCAAAAAGGAAATCATCCAATCATATTGCCTGAGCCATTCGCACTGCACCATAAAATATCTTTATTGTGATACACTCGGAAAATCCAATGCGCTAAACTACGGATTGAAGTTTGTCAATACCCGTTATTTTATTACGGTAATGTCTACTGAACAAACGGCATTTTTCCTACACAAAACCACCAGCGAAAAAAGGCGTGCAAAAGCCTTTGGAGCTTTCGCAGGTTCAGTAACAAAACGGACAT
>JAQXIB010000290.1 GCA_029007575.1 Clostridiales bacterium
CTTCTCTCTGGGGCGGTTCCGCACCTGCAACTCCGTACACCACCAACAAGGATGGATTCGGTCCTGCTTGGGCGAACTCTTTGTTCGAGGACAACGCTGAGTACGGCTACGGTATTTATCTGGCACAGGCTACCCTGAGAAATCACCTGATCAGCAAGGTCATTGAGCTTTCCAAAACCACTGAAAATGCGGATATTAAAGCTGCTTGTGAAGAATATTTATCCACCGTCAATGAAGGCAATGCAAACAAATTGGCTACCAACAAATTGGTTGCTGAGCTCGAAAAATGCGGCTGTGATGCGGCAAAAGCAATTCTTGCCGACAAAGATTATCTGGCTAAAAAATCCGTCTGGATCTTCGGCGGCGACGGCTGGGCTTATGATATCGGCTTCGGCGGCTTAGACCATGTTATCGCCAGCGGCGAGGATGTCAACATTCTGGTATTCGATACCGAGGTTTACTCCAACACCGGCGGTCAGTCTTCTAAATCCACTCCTACCGGTGCGATCGCACAATTCGCGGCATCCGGTAAAGAGGTCAAGAAAAAAGACTTGGCTCAGATCGCAATGAGCTACGGCTATGTTTATGTTGCTCAGGTTGCTATGGGTGCTGATTACAATCAGTGCATGAAAGCGTTTGTGGAAGCAGAAAGCTATCACGGTCCTTCTCTCATTATCGCTTACGCTCCTTGTATCAACCACGGTATCAAAATCGGTATGAGCAAGGCACAGACCGAGGAAAAACGCGCTGTTGAAGCCGGTTACTGGAACTTGTTCCGTTTCGATCCGAGAATGACTGCTGAGGGTAAAAATCCATTTACTCTTGACAGCAAAGCTCCGACCGCAAGCTACAAAGATTTCATCATGGGCGAAGTTCGTTACAACGCACTGGCTCGTCAGAATCCGGAAAGAGCAGAAAAGCTGTTCACGAAATCCGAGCAAAATGCGATCGATAAGTACAATCATTTGCTGAAACTTGCTAAACTGTATGATGTAGAATAATATCAAACGTTTTACAAAACAGGCAAGCAAAATAACGACAAAAGAGGAGTCCGGAAGACTGAAAAAAAACAGTCGACCGGGCTCCTCTTTTGTCGTAAAATTAAGGTGTGATACAAAATCATGTATATTTTAAAGCTTGGCCTCATAAATATAACTAATGTCTGCTGAACAAATCAAAAATTTAATTTGTTCAGCGCTCATTCACAAAACGCAATCTTTTTTATTGCACTTCCATTTAAATTATGGTATGATAAAGGAGATTGATTTTAATATATCCGGTCTTTTTCTGACCGGACGGCAATATGCCATTACAGAAAGGTTTGGCGATAATCATGGCAAAAACTAGAGTATGCGTCATTTTCGGAGGCGTTTCCTCAGAACACGATATTTCTCTGATGTCAGCGTCCTCTGTGATACAACAAATTCCAAAAGATAAATATGAAATCATCTGCGTCGGTATTACTAAAAAAGGAAGATGGCTTTATTTTCCCGGCGATGTGTCAATGATTGCAAACGGAGAATGGGAATCTCATCCTGACTGCACCACCGCAATTATCAGCCCTGACCGTACCCATAAAGGCTTAATCAAAATCATGGCAGACGGAGAAACCTCTGTTCTCCATATTGACTGCGTATTTCCCGTGCTTCACGGCAAGAACGGTGAGGACGGCACTATCCAAGGCTTGTTCACCATTGCCGGAATTCCTTTTGTGGGATGCGATACGGTATCCTCCGCCATTTGTATGGATAAAGCTTTCACTCACACCGTTCTGGACAATGCAGGCATCAAAACCGCAAAATGGACTGCTTTGCACCGTTCGGAGCTTTCCAAGCTGGACGAAATGATACCGCAAATGGTAGAAAAGCTCGGATTCCCGATGTTTGTGAAGCCTGCGAATGCGGGCTCCTCGGTCGGCATTAACAAAGCCTCCAACGAAGAGCAGCTCAAGGACGCAATCAAAATTGCTTTTTCACACGATACCAAGGTGGTTGTGGAAAAAGCAATCGTCGGCATTGAAGTGGAAACGGCTGTAATGGGATATGAAGATCCGAAAGTGGCGGAGCCCGGAGAAATCGTGCCCTGCAATGAGTTTTACGATTACGAGGCAAAATATATCATGGGTACCACCGAATTGCATATTCCGGCGCGTATCAGCGAAGAAGATACCAAGCGTCTGAAAGAAACGGCTATCAAAGCATATAAAGCGCTCGGTTGCGGAGGGCTTACCAGAATCGATTTCTTTATCACACCGGAGCATGAAATTATCTTAAACGAGCCAAATACCCTGCCCGGATTCACTTCTATCAGCATGTATCCGAAATTATGGGAATACAGCGGCATCAGCTATTCGGACTTGCTTGACAAACTCATCACCACTGCAATAGAAAGGGCGGAGTTTTAGTGGATACAAAACCGATCGGCGTATTCGATTCCGGACTCGGCGGACTGACGGTAGTCAAAGAACTAAAGAAAATTCTTCCTCACGAAAATATTATTTATTTCGGCGATACCGGACGTGTACCGTATGGAACGCGCGGACGTGACACCGTGGTAAAATACGCTTGTCAGGATATCAATTTTCTTCTGAGCCAAAATGTCAAGATGATCATTGCCGCTTGCGGAACCGTCAGTGCTTCCCTTCCTCAATCGGTAATATCCTGTCTTTCTCTCCCCTTTACCGGCGTTCTACTGCCGGCTGCACAGGCGGCTTGTGTGACCTCTTTAAACGGTAAGATCGGTGTTATCGGCACGGCAACCACCATTAAAAGCGGCGCTTACGGGAAAGCCATGCGTTCCATTCGCAATGACGCCGTTATCACCGGAAATGCCTGTCCGTTGTTCGTGCCGCTGATCGAAAACGGCTATATTCAGCCCGATAATCAAATCATACGGCTGATCGCAGAAAATTATCTGAAGATTTTTAAAGGCAGCGACATTGACACCTTGATTTTGGGCTGTACCCACTTCCCGATCATCCGTCCCGTGATTGCTGATATTCTGGGGGACGCCGTATCTCTGATCGATCCGGGAGAAGAAACGGCGCGGGTCGCCGCCGCATTGCTGACCAAGGAGCATAAACTGAATATGACGAAGGAACCGGGTAGCTGTCATTTTTATGTCAGCGATTCCACCGAAAGCTTTGCCGAAAACGGCGGCTTGTTCCTGGGTGAAAGCATCACCGACCAGGTGGAACGCATCAGTATTGAAAACTACCCGACACAATTAGAACAGTAAGCATTTCGTACAGGAGGATTCCCCTCGCAATGAAAAAAAAGGACGTTTTTATTTCCATTATCGGAAAACAAACCACAAACGATGACAGCGAAACCAGTGAGTTGTACACAAACGGTACGTTTTATAAACAGAACGACTGCTATTACATCTCTTACGACGAAACCGAAGCCAGCGGCTTTGAAGGCTCTCGCACCGTCGTAAAGGTATCGGGAAGCGATAAGGTTATCATGATGCGCAGCGGCTCCGCTTCCTCACATTTAATCATGGAAAATAATCGACGATGCGTGGGGCAATACGGCGTTGATAAAGGGCAACTGTTTATCGGCGTGACCACCGAAGAAATTTCCAATCAATTGACGGAGGACGGCGGCAAGCTGTACTTCCGTTATCAATTGGACTTGAATGCCAAAAATATCAGCACAAACGAGGTATTTATTACCGTACAGGATCGATAAAAAGACGTATGCGGAGATGCCGTCGGCAGATCAACCGAATCGGCGCTCCATAAAAGAAAGGTATTGAAAAAACAGATGAATAATTTAATGCAAGCAGCAACCGATCAACTCCAATCACTCATTAAAGACAGTCTAAACCGCGCTATGAAACAAGGCGATTTGATCGAAAGCGAAATACCGGAATTTGTGATTGAAATTCCGGCTGACAAGGCACATGGCGACTTTGCTACCAATGTTGCGATGATATCCGCGCGTGCCTTCCGGATGCCTCCGAGAAAAATTGCCGAAATCATT
>JAQXIB010000291.1 GCA_029007575.1 Clostridiales bacterium
AGAAAAGGGATGGTCATGATGATGAATACAAAAATACAGGGACGTGTACACTCTATTGAATCTTTTGGTGCAGTGGACGGACCGGGTATTCGATTTGTTATTTTTTTGCAGGGGTGCCCGCTGCAGTGTAAGTTTTGTCATAATCCGGACTCCTGGGATTTTGCTTACGGCAAAAAAATGGATGTTGACTTTATTATGGAACAAATATTAAGCTATCGTAATTTTATCAAAAACGGCGGAGTGACGATTTCAGGCGGAGAACCGATGATGCAGCCCGAATTTGTAAAAGCGATTCTCGATCGATGCAGGGAGCATGGGGTTCATACGGCTATTGATACTTCGGGGGCAATTGCATTAAATCGCTGCAAAGAGGTTGTCGATGCGGCGGATATGTTGTTGCTCGATATTAAGGATATTGACAGTGATGATTGCAGAAAGCTGACAGGGATGGGAAATGAGAATGCGTTTGCAATACTGGATTATTGTGAAAGCATTCATAAGCCAGTATGGATACGTCATGTTGTCGTTCCTACGCTAACACTTGATTGGGATAAATTGGAAAGATTGGCGGATAAGCTGAGTCATTATTCCTGCATTCAGAAAATTGAGTTGCTTCCGTTTCATAAAATGGGAGAGTATAAGTGGGAAGCGTTGGGACGTCCTTATGAGTTGGCAGATATTCAGCCGCCGACAAAAGAGCAGATGGACAAAGCGGAAGCGATTTTCAGAGACCGTCATCTGCCGTTGTGAATGCCGTCATGAAGAAGAAACAGATCGTTTCTTCTTTTTTTGTTCATTCCCCATTCTTATTATTCATAGATGATTATTGATTTTTCATGCGTTTTTTTCTTGCTTTTCATATGGTTTTCACTTAAGGCGGATATACTAAAACCATAGAAACCAAGAAAGGAAATGATAATATGTTTGATCAATATAATAATCAGGAAAATGAAAAGCAGGAGTACAATACAGGCTTTAACAACAATGTAGGTGATGCAAACAGCAATCAACTGGATCAGCAATCTTTCTCGGGACAAACAGAGGGGTGGAAAATAAATCCGCAGGCGGAGGAAACGGCAACCAATTGGTATTCCGCCAATGCGAATCCGCAGGCTTATAATGCGGAGCCATCCGTACAGCCGCAAAACGGGCAATCCTATTATTCCGGTGAATCGGCATCCTCCCGGCAGTCTGAAACAAACTATACACAACCGCAGCAGTATGGCAGCAATTACACCTATCCAAATTATGATTACTCCGGAACTTATGGCTTGAACAGCAAGCCGCCGAAAAAAGAGAAAAAATCGGGGCGTGGCGGATTGGTCGCCGTTACACTTGCAGCAGCCATCGTGCTTTCGGGTGCAGTAGGCTTTGCCGGCGGGTACTTGGGCAATCAGTATGCCGGCAATTCCTCCGGCACCAATAAGGTGATCTATCAATCGGTGCAAAGAACCTCCACCGGCTCCGGCAGTGACAGCGATCAGCTTTCGGTGGCTGATGTGGCGGCATTGACCGCTGATTCAGTCGTTGAGATTACGACGGAATCGGTTACTACCGGCAAGTTCATGCAGCAGTACGTATCCGAAGGAGCCGGCAGCGGTGTCATTATTACGTCGGACGGATATATTGCGACGAACAATCATGTGATTGACGGTGCCAGCAAGATTACGGTCCGTTTGAAGAATCAAACCGTTTATGAGGCTACCTTGATCGGTAAAGATGCCAAAACGGACCTTGCGGTTCTGAAAATCAACGCAAAAGATTTAAGCGCCGCCGTTTATGGAGATTCCGGCAAGCTGGTTGTTGGAGAAACCGCAATTGCGATCGGAAATCCGCTGGGAGAATTAGGCGGAACGGTGACCAGCGGTATTATCAGTGCGCTTGACCGCAGTATCACCATTGACGGAGAAACCATGACGTTATTGCAGACGAATGCGGCAATTAACCCGGGCAATTCGGGTGGTGGTTTATTTAATCAATATGGTGAGTTGATTGGTATTGTAAATGCGAAATCTTCCGGCAGTGATATTGAAGGACTGGGCTTCGCAATTCCGATCAACACGGCAAAGCCTGTTATCGAGGAAATTATCGAAAACGGTTATGTGAGAGGCAGAATCAGTTTAGGCTTGACGATTGTGGATATCAGCGATACCGAAACGGCGATGGCTTACCGGGTGTCTAAAACAGGAGTTTATGTGACGAAGACAACCAGTGCCAGCGCACAATTCCAGGCGGGCGACCGTATTGTCTCTTTTAACGGAGAAAGTATTGACAGCGCGGAATCGTTGACTTCCGCAATCAATAAATGTAAAGTAGGCGATACCGTAGAAGTGGTCGTGGAGCGCCGCAATCAGAAATATACGTTTAGTTTAACTTTACAAGAAGAAAAACCGGAATAACAATATACAAACAGTAAAAAGTGCATTGCGGTCAACTCACTGCAATGCACTTTTGCTTGTATTTTGTTCCAATACTATAAGATTATGGATTTGTGCCGTGTCACATGACAGCCGATGTTAACGGCAACCGGCAATCCGGCAATGTGGGTAGCGTATTTCTCAATATTGACTGCCAAAGCGGTGGTGTCTCCGCCAAAGCCTTGCGGTCCGATGCCGGTTTGGTTGATTTTTAGTAAAATGTTTTCTTCCATCGCAGCATAGAAACCATCTTCATTGCGAAGCGCAATGTCACGGCAAAGCGCTTTTTTCGCCAAATAGGCAGCCAACTCAAAATCTCCCCCGATCCCGACTCCGACTACAATGGGAGGACAGGGGTTGCTTCCGGCATCTTTTGCCACCGAAACCACATAATCTTCAATCATTTCGGGGGTGGCAGAAGGAGTAAACATCTTCATCTGGCTCATGTTTTCACTGCCGAAGCCCTTCGGAGCAACCGTAATTTTCACCCGATCCCCCTCGGTGATCGCGGTATGGATAACCGCAGGAGTGTTATCGTTGGTATTGGTGCGTCGAAGCGGATCTGCTACGATAGAACAGCGAAGCAGTCCGTCTAAGTATCCGCGCCGTACCCCATCGTTGACGGCATGATTCAAATTGCCGTTGATAAAATGCACTTCCTGCCCGATTTCCAGAAATACAACTGCCATGCCGGTATCTTGACAGATCGGCACCTGTAACTCCTGCGCCGCTTTTAAGTTTTCGGTCAAGTCGGATAAGACTTTTTTCCCGATTGCTGAGGATTCTCGGGAGCAGGATTGGCACAGCCTTTGTTCTAAAGAAGAAGATAATTTCATGTTTGCGTCTATACATAATTGGCGGACGGCGTCCGATATAGTCAAGACATCGATTTCCCTCATGGATTTATTTCACCTTTCTTCCGCAAATGAAGATATCCGTTGGTTTAGTACAGGCGATCAACGGATCTTGATCGAATAAAATAAAGTCAGCGTCTTTTCCGGGCGAAATAGATCCCACTCTGTCAGAAATGCCGCATATTTCAGCCGCATTGCGAGTGATTGCTTTTAAAGCCGCGTCATGGGATAAGCCTTCCGCGGAAGCTACCGTACCGCTCAACGAAAGATATTGGATCGGCACGACCGGATGATCGGTGCAAAGCGCAAAAGAAATCCCGTTTTTTTCCAATTCACTGCCGAGCGCGGCGGTGAAATTTCGCAATTCGGGTTTGCTTCGGTCGCAAATGACCGGGCCGATGATGATATCGGAATGCTCTGATTTGAGTACGTCGGGAATCAGATGTCCTTCGGTGCAATGGACCAATAGATAATTCAAGTGGAATTCCTTGGCAATACGAATGGCGGTGCAGATATCGTCGGCGCGATGCACATGAAAAAAGGCTTTGAGCTCGCCTTTGATAACCGGCAAAAGCGCCTCACTTTTGGCATCATACTCCGGCGGATCGTAATCCTCCTCCTGCTCGGAGCGGGTTAGATCCTCTAAGTATCGCTCTGCCTTTTTCAGATGCTCACGAATTAAGGCGGCAGTAGCCATCCTAGTGATCGGCGTTTGATTTTTGGAATTATAGGAGGATTTCGGATTTTCACCCAGTGCGAATTTCATCCCGACAGGAGCCTTGATGATCATGTCATCGATGCGGTTGCCGAAGGTTTTCATGGCAAGCCACTCGCCGCCGATCGGATTGGCGCTTCCGGGACCGGTGACAACGGTGGTGACGCCTGCTTGCAGCGCTTCGGTGAAGCAGCGATCCAGCGGATTTACCGCATCCAATGCACGCAGATGGGGTGTGATAGGATCGGTTTCCTCATTGCCGTCGTCGCCCTCAAAGCCCAGACCGTCCTCCCACATGCCGATGTGGCAATGGGGATCGATAAACCCCGGCAGCAAAAGCTTTCCGTCCGCATTGAATATCTCGTCATCATTGGCAGGCATATCTGCCATATCGCCGACCGAGAGGATTTTTCCGTCTTTGCATTGCAGATAACCGTCCGCGTATTCGCGATCCTCCATTGTTTTGATATATGCGTGTGTAATGATCATAAGCTGCTGTAATCCTTTCTTGGCTTTGGTGAGATTGCTTATTCAGGTGCAAGGTTTTCGGCGAATATTCGCTGAAAACCTTGCACCTTGTTCTCGACCGTTTCCCGGGCGAGAACAAGTACAGACGGTATTGTTCAGTGGGCATTATTTGAATTTTTTACCTTTGATATAAACTTGTTCTACGGTGTAGTGGTGATCCAGAATGACAAAATCGGCAGATTTGCCGGCTTGGATACTGCCGCAAATCTGATCTGCGCCGATCGCTCTTGCCGGATTCAGTGAGGCGCATTTGATGGCGTCCTCCGCCGGGATACCGAATGAAATTGCTTTTTTGACGCATTCCATCAAATTGGTGGAAGAGCCGGCAATGGTGCCGTCTGCCAGCGTTGCTTTTTTGTCTTTGACGTAGACAGTCAGCCCGCCTAAATCATAGGTTCCGTCCTGCAATCCGGTGGCACGCATGCTGTCACTGATCAGGATGATCCGGTCTGCGCCGAATGCCGAGAAAGCAAATCGGATCATCGCGGGATGGACATGGATCCCATCGCTGATTAATTCCGGAGTAACGTTGCTGTCAAAAACAGCTCCTACCACCGAGGGATTCCGATGGTTGAATGAGGGCATTGCGTTGAACAGATGGGTAGCATGCTTTGCGCCGGCGGCAATTGCCGTGACCGTCTGTTCATAAGAGGCGCAGGTGTGCGCAATCGAGATGCGCACCTCGTTTTTTAGCTCGGCAATAAAATCGTCTGCGCCCTCAAGTTCGGGGGCAAGTGCTACCAGCTTGACATTGTTGCCGCTTTTCTCGTTTAGACGGCGGAACATCGCGACATCCGGTTTGTGAATATACTTTCCGTTTTGCGCTCCTTTTTTTTCGGGATTCAGGAAAGGTCCCTCCATGTTGATGCCGTGGATATAAGCGCCGTCGGCAGGATGCTGCATATACTGATATACGTTTTGAAAAGCATCGCCCAGTTGTTTCTCCGATAAAGTCATCGTAGTGGACAAAAAGGAGGTAATACCGTTGTTTGCCTGGTATTTTGCAATGGTTTCCAGGCTTTCACCGGTGCTGTCACAGTTGTCACATCCGTCGCACCCATGCGTATGGATATCGATCAGTCCCGGAATAATGATTTTTCCGGTGCAATCGATTACTTGGGCATCCTCTTTATTGATATTTTCCGTAAATCGGCTTCCGTCAACAGCAAGGTCTTTGTTGACAAATCGAAAATTTTCATCTAATACAGTGGCATTTTTAAAAACCATAGGTGACTGCATTCCTTTCTAAACGGATCACTCGATTGTTCTATCTGCTATTTTACTCCATTTTTTATGATATTGCAATTGTTTTGATCCCAAAAAAATGTTTTACCAGTGAAAAAGATACAAGGAAAACGGCTCGCAGTAAAATCTGCGAGCCCCAGACTGTCGAAAAACTATAAGTTACAGCCCCTTTTAATGGAGAAACCGAGGACATGTGCATCGGTTTCGACTTCGACA
>JAQXIB010000292.1 GCA_029007575.1 Clostridiales bacterium
GATGATGCTTCCGATTCATTTCAGCCTGATTCGGGAGCTGTTGGTGTTGGATGGTTATGACGCCGAACTGCTGACGACCACCGATCATGATATTATTGATACGGGATTAAAATATGTCCCTAACGATATTTGTTATCCCGCACAGCTTGTGATCGGGCAGTTCATTCATGCCCTGCAAAGCGGAAAATATGATGTCAATAAGACGGCGCTGTTCATCACCCAGACAGGCGGAGGGTGTCGTGCCTCCAATTATATCCATCTGCTTCGGAAGGGATTAAAGGCGGTCGGACTGGAACAGGTACCGGTTATTTCGGTCAATCTGTCCGGGATGGAGAAAAATCCGGGCTTTAAGCTGACGCTGCCTTTGATTTTGAAGATGATTTACTGTTGTTTTTACGGCGATATGTTAATGCTACTGTCCAACCGCTGCCGTGCTTATGAGGTGCATGCGGGTGAAACCGAAAAGCTGGTGAAATATTGGCAGGATAAGCTGATCTCCGAAATCAGCAGTGCCATTAATCTGAGATATAGCCATGTAAAACAGAATTTCCATAAAATTGCGGAGGATTTTTCGAAAATCGAACTGAATTTTACCGATAAAGTTCGGGTGGGAATCGTCGGTGAAATTTATATCAAATATGCTCCTCTGGGAAATAACAACTTGCAGGATTTCTTGGAGTCGGAGGGGTGCGAAGTCGTCGTTCCCGGTTTGATGGACTTTATCAGCTTTAAGGCGGATAACCGCTGTGAGGACAGCAAACTGTACGGCGGCAAAAAGGTAGTTCGTGCGGTTGCAAAATTGTTGAAGAATATACTGGATGGCGTAAAGACCGATATGCGAAAAGCCTTGTCGGCATATCCTCAGTTTGAGCCGCCCCAGTCTTTTGACCACTTAAAGTCAATGGTCAAGGATTATCTCGGATACGGCAATAAAATGGGCGAGGGATGGCTGCTGACCGGTGAGATGATCGAGCTGATTCATGACGGCGTGCCCAATATTGTATGTACCCAACCGTTTGGTTGCCTGCCCAACCATATTGCAGGCAAGGGAATGATTCGCTTAATCAAAAAGAACAATCCAAGCGCCAATATTGTTGCGATCGATTATGATCCGGGCTCTACAAAAGTCAATCAGGAAAACCGGATTCGGCTGATGCTCTCCAATGCGAGAGAACAAATGAAAAAAGATCACGAAAAGCCGGCAACAGAAGTGCGTCAAGCCGAGGAGAGCGAGGCTTCTCCTGAAGTTGCGGTATTGCAGTAGCACAGTGTGTAAAAAACAGCAGTCACCTTGTGACCGCTGTTTTTTACAATATACGATCATTGCGGAATTTAATGAAAGTGCGGCAGTTGTCAGAAAATTGTAAGAAATATAATGTCTGTTTCGTAAGTTTTATCTGTTATCGTTGATATTGAAAAAAGATGACAAAACATACGGACAGCATGAAATATCGGAAGGTGTGGATTTGGGTGGCACAGTATCATATTCTGGTGGTAGACGATGATAAGGAAATCGTAGATTCTATTTCCATTTTTTTGCAGAATGACGGTTATCATGTGATCAAAGCGTATGACGGGATAGAAGCAATGGAACGGCTGAACGATAATGAGGTGCATTTGATTTTGCTTGACGTCATGATGCCGAAGATGGACGGGATTAAAGCATTGCTGAAAATCAGAGAGAAACGGAACATTCCGGTTATTTTAGTGTCGGCAAAGTCAGAGGATACAGATAAGATTATCGGCTTGAATATGGGCGCGGATGATTATATTACAAAGCCTTATAACCCGTTGGAGCTGCTTGCCAGAGTAAAATCTCAATTGCGCCGATATACCACGCTGGGAAATATGGACCAAAAGGGCAGCAATATCATTCAGGTGGGTTCCTTGAAGCTGGATACCGACAAAAAGGAACTGACCGTGGACGAGGAAGCCATCAAACTGACGCCGATTGAATACAAAATCGTAGAGCTTTTCATGAACAACTTGGGACGCGTGTTTTCCATAGATGAGATTTATGAAAAGGTTTGGAATGAACCCAGTTTTAATGCCGACAACGTGGTGGCGGTACATATCAGACGGATTCGGGAGAAAATTGAGATCAATCCGAAGGAACCCAAGTATCTGAAGGTGGTGTGGGGCATTGGATATAAAATCGACAAAACCCAGTAAGTTTTATGCTGTCTTTTCGCTGATCATGATACCGGTGCTGCTTGTTGCATCGGTGGTGATGCTCAGTATCGGCAATGTAGATGTCGTATATGATTATTATGTGAATCATCAGGAAGCAGTGTTGCAAGATACCGATTACCGCACGTTGTATGACGATACTTGGGGAATTCGAACGTTTTACAGCTTGGAAAATGAAATATTGGGCTTGCCGGAGGATCAGTATACCGGACATTATAAAACTTATGGCGATGATCTGGTTTATTATGCGAGAAACAAAAAAACAGGCAAGGTGATTACTAATATAAAGCCCTATAGCTATCAGGGAGAAATGACCTTGGCGGAATTTGACCGTATCTGCCATTTGTATCGCACTGATTTGAGTTGCTATGGGCAATACAGCAATGGCACTTTTGTCAATAACGGGACGGAATATCAGCGGTTTGTTTCACAACAGGCTGAGAAGCCCGGCGACTTGCTTCGCCTGGACGGAGCGTATAAACCGGTTGATCCGGAACAGGCAGAAAACTATGAGATTGCGTTTGCTTTTAAAGATACTTGTGTACAGACAAAAATTGAGACTAAGTATATTTATACGACACAGGAATTACGCCGCTTTTTAGCATTCGTGATCGCTGGTTTAGGAATAGCGGGGCTGGCTTGTCTACTGTTTGTTTTTCGCTTGATCAACCGCAGGGGCAGACGGGCACTGGCGGAATTGCTGGCTGGTGTGCTTCGCAAAATTCCTTTGGAAATCAAACTCGTGGTCGGCTGTGTGCTTGTGATGTTCGGAGCGGAAACGTATCGCTTCAGGTTGTTTGAAATAGCGGCTTTGTTTTTCTTCGCATGGTTTTACCTGTATTTTCTGTTCGTGGATATCATTGTCAATAAATTGGGCTTTTGGAAGAGCAGTATTTGCTACTGGCTGTATAAAAGAATTCTGCGTTTGTTTGGCAAGGATCCCGAGTATGATCGCCCCGGCATATTGCCGCGCGCTTATCGGAAAGTACGGCGTGGAGCAAGAGATTGGAAAAGGAGAGAATACAACCGCCAGTTGTCGCTGCCGTATCAGCAGCAATTGCACCATGCGCTGATTATTTATGTGGTAGGTATGCTTGGCATTATCGTCGGTTGCTTTTTGTTGTTCTTTCTGATTTATGTGTTTGTGATTCCGATTGGGCTTGCCGGTATGATTGCGCTTTCTTATTGGTTTTATAAGCGTTATCTTGATTTTGTGGAGGATGTCGGCAAGGTTTCTCAGCATATCAAATATTTGCGGGACGGAAATTTTGAACAGCGTTTGGTACTGGCGGAAGACAGTAAGCTTGCTCCGCTATCGGAGGACTTAAACAATTTGCAGGACGGCTTGCAAAACGAGATTGAAAAGCGGATGGTCAGCGAAAAGATGAAGGTGGAGCTGATCACCAATGTTTCGCACGACTTAAAAACGCCGCTGACCTCTATGATCAATTACATTGATCTGCTCAAAGAAGAACATTTGCAGCCGGACTACACCAATGATTACGTGAGAGTCTTGGATGAAAAATCCAAACGCTTGAAGTCGCTGATTGAAAATATTTTTGATATTTCCAAAGCAAGCAGCGGCAATATGAATATACGATATGAAAAGCTGAACATGGTCGAGCTGATTAACCAAACGCTTGCGGAATGCGAAGACTATCTGGCGTTGTCTAAGCTGAGCATCAAGAAAAATTTCACCGATGAAAAATTTTATGTGTATGCCGATGGAAAGATGTTGTGGCGAGTCACAGAAAACATGATCAATAACGCGGTGAAATATTCTTTGCCGGGTACGAGAATCTATCTGGAATTGAGTGTAAAAGAGCAGTACATCTGTTTTACGATGAAGAATATTGCGGGATATGAGATGAATTTTACCGCAGACAGCATCGTGGAGCGGTTTGTGCGCGGGGATGAATCCAGAACGACCGCAGGTACCGGATTGGGACTGTCCATCGTCAAGAGTTTTACCGAAGCCATGGGCGGAAAAATGCAGGTGGATATTGACGGCGATCTGTTTAAAATCAGTGTGTATGTGAAAAAGTATCAGGAATAATAATCTTGGGGGCTGTGGTATGCACAGCCCCCTGTACGAATATATCGGGTAAAACAGAGGAGGAAAGACACGGTGGGATGTTTGGGGAATGTGTTATGGTTTCTTTTCGGAGGCGCCGCTATGGGAATCAGTTGGGCATTATCCGGTGTAGTATGGTGCCTGACCATAGTTGGAATACCGATCGGCGTGCAATGCTTTAAATTCGCGGGCTTGGCATTCTTCCCGTTTGGAAAAGAAATCGTATACGGCGGAGGCGCCGGTTCAATGTTGTGTAATATCTTGTGGCTGATATTCAGCGGCATTTTTCTGGCGTTAGAGGCGGCGATTCTGGGCTGTTTGTTCTGTGTTACCATCATCGGCATTCCGTTCGGAAAGCAATGCTTTAAAATTGCCAAGTTGTCGCTGATGCCGTTTGGTGCAACAGTCCAATAAAATAGGAAAAAGGATATTGCATAAATAATTGCGATGTGATAATATGATTAATGTAGTACAGAAACTTATATGGCAAGAAAGATGGTGCAGAAAATGAATCATTGGTATTTAGGTCATCCATCTCAGCTTTTCGGTGTTGAGGAGCATCGTTTGGTTGGAGGAAAAGGCGATGGCATGCGGCTTTTTGAGGTGAAAAACGGCAAAGGTCTGGAACTGACTGTTTCGGCCGACCGGTGTGCCGACATTGCGCGGTTGAGCTATAAAGGGGATAATATGGGTTATTTTTCTCCTGCAGGCTATGTGGCACCCGCGTATTATGATGACAAAGGCATGGGCTTTTTGAAATCTTTTACCGCCGGATTTTTAACGACCTGCGGCTTGACGGCGGTCGGATCGCCCTGTGAGGATAACGGAGAAGTATTGCCGCTGCATGGTACGGTAAGCAATTGTCCGGCAGAGAGCATTTACGCCGTTACAACAGACAAGGAAATCCGTATTCACGCGGTGATCAATCAATCGGGTATCTTTGCGGATAAACTGATGCTGTATCGTGACATTATTTGTTCACTGGATGAAAACAGCTTCGAAATAGTAGATACCGTTAAGAACATCGGAGATAAGGAAACGCCGGTCATGCTTTTGTATCATATGAATATGGGGTATCCGCTGTTGGATGAAAATGCTAAACTGACGATTCCGTCCGATTCAGTAACGCCGCGCGATGCGCATGCTGCCGAAGATTTAGATACCTGGAACAAAGTGTTGCCGCCGCAGCCGGGCTTTGTGGAGCAGTGTTATTATCATCAATTCGACGGAGAACAAGGCGTTGCGCAGATCTATAACCCTACGATCGAGAAAGGCTTGCGGATCACCTTCCCCACGAATGAGCTTAAGAGCTTTACCCAATGGAAGATGATGGGCGTACATGACTATGTAATGGGGCTTGAACCCGGAAATTGCAACCCGGACGGCAGAAACATTGTTCGTGAACAAGGCAAGCTGGAAACGTTGCAGCCCGATGAGGAAAAAACATTCCATATTAAAGTGACCATGCTGGATCGCGAATAGCATCAAAAAGTATGTTTCAAAAGCACTTTCGGCATAAGAAAAGAGTAGGTGTAACTACCTGCTCATACATAAAACCGTATCAAAAGAAGAAGTAATAAGTAATAAGTAAGCCCCAAAGACTTATGCCTTTGGGGCTTTGGCTGGGGTGGAAGGATTCGAACCTTCGGAATGACGGAGTCAGAGTCCGTTGCCTTACCGCTTGGCGACACCCCAATATATAAAATACCGGTGCTTGCAGCCACAGTATTTTTATACGAAATGGTTGGGCTGGATGGATTCGAACCATCGGAATGACGGAGTCAAAGTCCGTTGCCTTACCACTTGGCTACAACCCATTATAAAAAGAAAATGGGGTGGATAGTGAGAGTCGAACCCACGACCTCCAGAGCCACAATCTGGCGCTCTAACCAACTGAGCTATACCCACCATATATTGGTGCGCCCAGCAGGACTCGAACCTGCGGCCTACTGCTTAGAAGGCAGTTGCTCTATCCAGCTGAGCTATGGGCGCGTATAAAATACGCTAACATAAAAATGGAGCGGGTGATGGGAATCGAACCCACGCGACCAGCTTGGAAGGCTGGAATTCTACCATTGAACTACACCCGCATTTCATGCTATTCAATTTGCTTTTTCTGTGACGGATATTATTATATCAAATAGCATTAGGTTTGTCAATACAGAATTTCAAAAAAATCCAATTTTTTTAAAAAACAAAGGATTTCAAAAAT
>JAQXIB010000293.1 GCA_029007575.1 Clostridiales bacterium
CCGCCTCCAATCGCCGAGTGCCAAATTTCAGGCTGCACAGGTGAATTTGATGTAGTGGCAGCATATAAAAAGCTCCATGTATTATTTCCTTCATATATCATTTCGCCTGTACCGTTAATAGTAGAGAACCCCATAAAATAGCAATTTTTATTATTGTTATTATCGGTAGAGCCCGCCAGATAATTAATAATACCAGACCATGATAAGCCGTTAGTCGAATATTGTAAAGCAGGTACCAATCTTCCGTCGTAATCAGCAAAAGTAATTCTAACAAATATGGGGGCACCATCAGTCTGCTTCAAATAACCAATTTGATTGCCCAATTGAATCATACCTGAAACTCGTTCTCTTGCCGCAAAATTAAAATTGTCATAACGATTTGATCTAATACGATAATACCCTTTATACACATTATTTTCGTTAACAGCAATATACATCCAATAGCATTTTCCGTTCTCGTCCCAAGGGACATAAACGAGCTCTTGATGATGACAGGCTGTTGCAGTTGGATTAGTTATATTCGTAATTACGCTGGAATCTTCTTTGCGATACCATTTGTTTCCATCATTGCTTGTAAGCAATAAAATACGATCCGCCTGCGCTACTGCAACGGAATCATTGCCGTCATCAATCACTTTACCTGGATCAATTTGAACCTGAGTATACACCTCTGGGTAATCTTTTAAAGATGCCCGAAATACAATTTTCCCACTGTCTTTAAACATCACCTTAATGTTAGAGTTGTTTTCGGGTGTGTCTACATTATTTAAATCTTTAATGGTTGCTTTTTTCTAATCCACGCTCCAAACGATATACTTACTGCCGATTGAATATGATATTGCTGTCATACGAGGAGTCATATCTGCAGAAATTGAATCAACGGCGGAAGAATTTTGCAGTTCTATATCGATATAGCCGTTCACAATTGTTAATTCTAATTCTGCTTTTATATTAGCATTGTCTTTTAAGCAGGCAATAACTTTGAGTTTCCCATTTGATTTAGCCGTTACCAATCCTGCCTCGCTTATAGTTGCAAGATCGGTATTTGAAACGGACCAATCAACTTTGGAAGCATCCATTACAGTACAAGAAGGTTTGAAACAAACCGGAGCCGATGTTTGTTATCTTCCCTGTTCCGGTCCTGTTATGGCGTTTAACCGTTCTCAACTAAACAAAGTGGTAAAAGGTGCAGACGTTATTGTTGCAGCGGTAGGCGAACTGGCAGATTTCAGCGGAGAAGCCTCTTCATTATCAGAAATTACAGTATCAAACTCTCAGCGTGAAATGGTAGAAGCAGCATCTATGTATAATATTCCGCTTATCACCATTCTTTTTAACGGAAGACCTCTTGCTATTCCTTCTATTATTAAGCGATCCGATGCCGTAATAGAAGCATGGCATCTTGGAACAGAAACAGGGAACGCTTTAAGTGATATTCTTTTTGGCATCTATAATCCAAGCGGCAGATTAACCACCACTTTTCCCAACAAATCCGGTGAGTGTCCTCTTTATTATAATCATACCAATACCGGCCGTCCTATATCTGATTCCCGCTTTTCCAGTAAATATTTGGATGTTCCTTTAACACCACTCTTTCCTTTTGGATTCGGACTAAGCTATACTTCATATACATATGATAACTTACAAGTCTTCCAATTTGACTCCTATATCGAAGTATCCGTAGATGTAAAAAATACTGGTACTTTTGCTGGGGAAGAGACAGTACAACTATATATCCACGATTTAGTCTCAAGCCGTTGCCGCCCCGTGCTGGAACTGAAGGGCTATCAAAAAATATGGCTGGAACCTGCCGATGTGAAAAAGGTAACCATCCGAGTTGACTACCAAGATTTGGGTTTTTACGATAACGAGATGCAGTATATTGTCGAACCAGGAACATTTCGCATTCAAATCGGTCACGACTCATCAATGGGACTTACAGGAGAATTTAAAATCTCCACAGACAATCAAATATTCCCTTCATATACCAAATAAACGCTATGTTGATTTCAAAAAT
>JAQXIB010000294.1 GCA_029007575.1 Clostridiales bacterium
TGCCGTTATTCACACCTGCGGTGCGCATACCGTCATACAGCATAGAGCGAGCAATTGATACGGGCAAATGAATCCCACCGTTTTCCGAACGGAAAACCATATTTGTTATCTGTTTTCTTATCTATTTGGATTCCTTTTTACACAAAATTTTCCGAAGTGCCTACTGAAACTAAAAAAACAGAATCAATAACACCGATTAATCGGATATATTGATTCTGTTTTTATCAATTATTCTGTAATCGAGTAAGGTGAAATTGTAAACGAGAACTGTATTTGTTTTTCACTAAGCCTATATTTTTCGTCAAGCGCAGGTCCGCAGGATGCGGAACCAACTCCTGAGACACGATAATCAACACGGAGATGGGTAAAACCATCTGCAACCAGCTCATTAGTATGTTCTGCAACAGTCAACATTTCTGTGCTATATTTCGATACATTGCACTCGAACCCGCTTTCGCTGCTAATTTGCATTCCTCCAATAGACAGCATTTTCACACCCATGTGATTGCCATGTTCTTGTGGTCGAGCATAATTGACATATTCACGCTCTACATTACTTTCAAATAATCCCATCCGTGCCGCATGTCGCATATCACAGTAATTTTCAGATGGACCATACCCAAAATAGGTGAAGTCTTTTATGCCTTTTTGCAGTACGAATTCAAAACCGAGCCGAGGTAGCCAAATCGTATTTTCCCGCACCTCTCCTTCTAAATTTAATTCAATTCTCCCATCGGCCAAAACTGTCACTGCTAACTGATAATTAAAAAATGGTTTGCGTGATATGCCGGCAAGGGAACCTTTCACAAGGATAACTCCATCGTTTAAATAACAGTCATATACTTTTGAAAAAAGCACATTTAGGTTTTCTCCTTGCCATATATTATCATTTCCCCAATATTCTTTCATGTTTCTGTCATTGTCGGTTGGTGCCCGCCATGCGCTTAATCGTATTCTATCCGAAAGTTGCTCTATTCCATTGATCTTCATGCTAATAAATGTACCATAATGCTTAGAAAAAACATATTCAAAATGCTTGCCGGAAATATAAATGTTTTGTCCGTTTATATAAGGTTGTGCCAAAGTTGTACAAAAGTTTGGCTTCTGTTTTCGAGCGGGAAGTTCATGCTGCGTTTGTGCAACCATTCTGCCGCAAGCATATAAATAGCAATTAAGATAAATGCCATATACACAGTTAACCGGCGGAAATTCCACATGTAGTTTTACAGTTTCATGTGGTTTCACGGCAATCTCAGGTGTCTGAACAAGAGCCTCTTTTCCATCAACTTCTATTGTGTAAACAAATTGACATTCGGAAAAATCAGTAAAGTCATATTTATTGGTAACAAAGAGAATATTATCATTATATTCTGTTCGCATCGGTTGGTAAGCTGTTTTGATTTCAAGAGTCCCCGCCTTAAATGTACGATCAGCAAAAACCATACCATCACAGCAAAAATTACCATCATGCGTCAATTCGCCCTTAAAATCTCCGCCGTATTTTTCTGTTTCTTCCAAAGTAACAACATGATCCGCCCATTCCCATATACAGCCACCGATTAAATTCGGATATCGGTCAAATAATTTATTATAATCATATACATCACCCGGACCGTTTCCCATAGCATGAGAATATTCACATAAAAAAAGTGGCTTTTTCTGTGATTTATCGCGGCCATATGCCTCTACCTCCATTGGAGAAAGATACATGTGCGATACAATATCGACTTTAGAATTATCTCCTTTGCGCGATGCATCCTCGCAATGAATCAAACGATTGTCGTGAAGCGTTCGCAACCATGCTATCATTGCCTCATGGTTTTGCCCATATCCGCTTTCATTTCCTGTTGACCACATAATGATGCTGGTGTGGTTTCGATTTAATAACACTGCGCGCTGCATTCGCTCAATAAATTCATTTTTCCACGCAGGATCGCTACACGGCCAATCTGAACTTTCTACATCAAACCTATAATCTACATTAGCATAGCGTCGAAGCATACCATGTGTTTCAAGATCATTTTCTAAAACAACATAGAAACCCATCTCATCACATAAATTCATAAAATATGGAGTGGGCGGATAATGAGAAGTACGGATACAGTTAATATTCAACTGTTTCATTAACGTAAGATCGCGTTTCAGTTCGTCATCTGTCTGACACCAACCGTGATATTTATCGGTATCATGATGATTTACACCATGTAACTTTACCGAAACCCCATTAATTAACAGTTCTCCTCTTTCTGATATCCTGATAGAACGAAATCCCACATGCTGTTTAATCATTTCGCCATCGCGTTCAATTTTTAACGTATACAAATAGGGCTTCTCAGCATTCCACAAATGTGGATCGTTTACCTGAAACTTGGCATAAGCAACTCCATATCGTTCCGCGAGCAATCGACCTTCAGCATCATAGAGGCTAATCGAAGCTTCTTTTCCAACATCAACTAAAATGTTATTCTCTGATGTAGATACCTTTACATCAACAATATGATCATAAGGTCTTTGCAATAAATAACAATCACGGAAAATTCCATGAAAACGAAAAAAATCCTGATCTTCAAGATAACTGCCGCAACACCATTTTAACACCTTAACCCGAATAGTATTTTCCCCTTCGCAAACAAACGGTGTAATATCAAATTCAGCTTGCAAATGACTTCCTTGCGTAAATCCCACATAACTACCGTTTACTGTTATAAAAGCGCAAGAAGAGACCCCTTCTAATACGAAATATATCTTGCCCCACAAATGATCTAAACAAAACTCTCTTTCATATATGCCGCATGGATTATCATCTGGAACATAGGGCGGATCACAAGGATGAGGATAATTAATATTGGTATAATTTGGATTTTCATAGCCAAGTATCTCCCAACAGGATGGCACAGGAATAATATCCCATTCTGAAATCACATCATCTGCATCAATATCACGTGCAAAATAACGAAAGCGCCAAAAGCCATTCAATAGCTGATGTTTTGATTTTCCATATGGTATGTAATAACTGCGCGTTGTCAAACGATTTTCACTTGTTTTATTTACATCCTCATAGATTCTCATAACGATTGCCTCCATAATTATTTTTCATTGTTATGACCATTTCTTTCTAACTTGCTGTGTGAATGGAAATTTCGCCGAAAAAAACAAAATTTTTGGTGTATGCTTTTAAAACTATCTTTCTAAAACGCCATCATAATATTGTCATTATATATTAGAAACAACTGATATGCAATATTTTACCAACAATATCTACTGTACCACTGCCAAAATTTTATGTGTCTCACGAAACCGGGACACACTCAAGAAATGCAAGATGGCACGTTACATCTTACGCAGATTCAGTATCAAAATAGAAGAGAAAACACATTTGTAGCTGTCATTTCCAGCTTTGGAGTCACCAGTCTCATTCCGCATTTTCGCTGTGCTAAACTGAATACGCCAGAACAAGGCTATGATAGCATAAATTTTGAATAGTTTTCAGAATTGTGTACGATAAGGCAGTAATCGCAAAAACCGCATAAATACAGAGTTTATAAAAGAAAATCAACCATTAATCGAACACAATGGTTCAGATTTAAGGGTTGATTAATTCTTTGCGATAATCCCGCGGCGTCATCGCAACCTGTTTTTTGAAAATCTTGGTGAAGTGGTTGTAATCAGGAATGCCCACTAATTGTGAGATCATGGAAATTTGATAGTTAGTGGTTTTTAACAGGTGCTTTGCGAGATTGATCCTTTTATTGCGGACATATTCTGCGATCCCGATGTTGTAGGTTTGCCGAAAAACCTGATAAAGAGTAGAACGGCTGATTTGTAAATCTTCACACATTTTTTCTACCGAAAGATTGCCGGAAAGATTTTGGGTGATATATTGGTCGATTCGTATCGCGAGATTGTTTTTATCCAAAGAGATCAATTCCTCCAGCCACAAATAGCTGGCACAGGCTTCCAGAATTTTGGAGACTGCCTTGATTTGGGAGGTAGAAAAATGCTTCAATTTTTGAAAAGCAGGCAATAATTCTTCGGGATCAATATGATATTCCTCTGCTTTTTTTCGGATATATTCCGGAGAGACAGAATTGTTTTTCTCTTCCAAAATCTGCCCAAACATCACATATCCGATCACTGAATGATCATATTTTAACGGAGCGACTGTTTCCAGCAAGCCTGCATGACATTGATACGTATAAATAGAGCGAGTATTTTTGCAAACTTGGCAACTTTCCCGATCGGATTGATCGCATCGACTTTTGGCGGCAGGATTGGATTTGATGATTCGGCAAAAGTCGCAGAGCTCCGGCGGATAACAGGCGATTTCCTGAAAATCGCCGTCAAAGATTGCCATTCTGATGTTGGTCAGCAGATAAAAATCCGCCATTAGTTCATTTAGCTTTTCTGTATTAATTTTAATCATTGCATTTTTTGAAAATCACGTTGTTTTTATTGTGGAAACAGCGTGATTTTCCTTTTTCCCCTCCTGTTGCTTCAGATGGTGTGACAAAATAAATATTATGAACAAATTTACTATTTTTCAGACGTTTGTTACTTTTATTATATCATACATTTTCCTATAATAAAAGTAAGATTTATCTATTTTTTTGGAGGGATTTCCAATGATTATCAGTGAAGTAAATGCAGTCAGAGAGGAATACGAAAAAGCCAGGTCAAGAGGATGGGTGTTGCCGTGCATCTGTACCGAAAACCTGACCACGACAGAGGCGATTTTAAAGGCGGCAAAGGATTATCAGCAAGAACATTCCATTCAAAATATCCCTGTTATCATCGCCGCAACCTGCTTGTACGATCATCGGAGCCAGATTCCCAATTATACCCATACCCGTGACTGGAAAACAGGATTGAAGCTGTTTACCAACGATATCAAGGCGTTAGCGGATGAAAACGGATATTATCGGGATTTGAACGTGATGATCCATCTGGATCATATTCAGCATGATCTGGATACCGAGCTGTTGGAGGGCGACCTGAGCGATTACGCTTCGATCTTGTATGATGCGTCAGGGGTACCATTTGAGGAAAACATCCGAAAAACCGCTGCGTTTGTACAAAAAAGAGGCGGCGATATTCTGGTGGAGGGTGCTTGCGATGAAATCGTGGATGCAACCGGAAACGTACATAACGAACTGACCTCTCCGCAGAAAGCGAAAGAGTATGCCGAAAGGACGGGTGTCGACCTGATCGTAGCAAATCTCGGCACCGAGCATCGAGCAACCGGCAAACAATTGCAGTATCATGGTGATGTCGCGAGAAGTATCAAAGCGCAAATAGGAGAAAAGATTGTTTTACATGGCACTTCCTCGGTTACCAACGAACAGGTGAGAGGTTTGTTTGATGACGGCGTGATCAAGGTAAACGTCTGGACGGCATTGGAACGGGACAGCGCTCCTGTGCTGTTTGAAGAAATGGTAAAAAACGCGGTGAAAATTGCAGGGGTCGAAAAGGTCGACGAGCTGATCGCGGCGGGATATCTGACCGAAAAAGCAAAAGAGGCAGCTTCTAACAACATCGGATATTTTACCACAGTATTTCGTCAGGATATTATTTATCATAACATGGAGAAAATCGTAAAAGAATATTATGATATGTGGTACAGATAAGGAGGGAAGATGATGGCACTTCTTGGAATTGATGTCGGTACGACCGCAAGCAAGGCAATCGTATTTTCGGACGGGGGAAAACAACTGGGATATGCTTATCAGGAATATCCGCCGTTTGAAAATACATATGAAACCAATGGAAATCTGCTTTGGGAAAACATGTGCAAAGTGATTTCCGATGCCGTGAAAGAGGCAGGTGAACAGGCGAAAGAGATCAAGGCACTGGCCATTTCTTCGTTCGGAGAATCTTTTGTCCCGATTGACAAAGACGGAAATGTGCTGATGAACACAGCGCTGTATATGAGCAACTGCGGTACCGAGCAGAGCAAATGGCTGGAAGAACACATCGGAAACGACCGGATCATGAAGGTGACCGGAGCAAAAATACATCCGATGTATTCGTTGCCCAAGATGATGAACATTAAAGAGGAGCAGCCGGAGATTTATCGGAACATCTATCAATTTCTGCCGATCAGTGCATTTTGCTCCTATAAGCTCTGCGGTGAATGTAAGGTGGATTATTCCCTGGCAGCAAGAACGATGGCGTTTGATGTTCTGAATAAATGCTGGGACGTCGAACTGCTTCGGCTTGCGGGAATCGATGCGGATAAGCTGCCCCAACCAATCGCAACCGGGGAAAAGGTAGGGACGGTACTACCCGAGGTGGCAAGGTCGCTGGGGCTACCGCAAGGTGTAATTGTCGCCGCAGGAGGACACGATCAGGTCTGTGCGGCAATCGGCGCCGGCGTGCTCTCGACCGATGTAGCAATCGACGGGATGGGAACGGTGGAATGTATTACATCGGTCTTTGAAAAACCGCAGTTAGAGAAACGTTTTTTAAATAATAATTTCGTATGCGTGCCTTATCCGGTCAAAGATATGTATACTACTTATGCGTTTAATTTTACCGGCGGAGCCATTCTCAAGTGGTATAAAGATACGCTGGGACGGTATGAACAACAGGTGGCAAAAGAGCAGGGCATCAGCGTGTACCGATATTTGGATATGCAGGGGGCGAAAGAGCCTACCGGAATCATTGTCATACCGCATTTTTCGGGCAGCGCCACGCCTGATATGAATGAACACGCAAAAGGAGCCTTCCTCGGAATCACAATGGATACCGATGCTCCGACGTTGTATCGCGCGCTGATTGAGGGCGTCACCTATGAGATGATGTATAACCTGGAAAAACTGGAGGAATTCGGGATCTCCATGTCGGTGCTGCGTGCGGTAGGCGGCGGTGCTAAATCTCCCTATTGGCTACAAATGAAAGCGGATATTTTGGGCAAAACCATTATTCCGCTTGACTTAGACGAGGCGGGAATTGCAGGAACAGCGATGCTTTCCGGCGTTTGCTGCGGTGTTTATCAAAGCTTGGAGGAGGCGGAAAAGCTGTTTGTGAAAAAGAAACAGCCTTATGAGCCGAATCCCGAACTGCATCAAATTTACTTAAAGCAGTATGAAAAATTTAAAACAATTCGGCAACTAATCGCCGATGTGTTCAAATAAATAAAAAGGAAAGGTGATTGATATGAGTAACATGACATTTGCGCTTTATTTCGGAAACAGAGGTTTCATGCCGGCAGAACTGATCGAAGGAGCCCGGGAAGATATGGTCAAGGCGGTAACCGATGCGGGTTACAATTATATTATGATGGACAAAGACGCTACCCGCTACGGAGCGGTGGAAACCCGTGATGAAGGCAGAGCATACGCGAAATGGCTGAAATCCCATGAGGGCGAGTATGACGGTGTAATTCTTTGTATGCCCATTTTTATCGACGAAAACGGTGCGATCGCCGCGCTTCAGGATGCAGGCGTGCCGATTTTAATGCAAGCGTATCCGGACGAAATCGGTAAAATGGATTTTAAGCACCGCAGGGATGCTTACTGCGGAAAGTTCTCAGTCACCGATGTGTTCGAGCAATATAAAGTGCCTTATACCGTGATGAAACCCCACGTCGTGCATCCGTTGACCAAAGCATTTGCCGAAAATCTGCATGAATTTGCCGCTGTTTGCCGTGTCGTAAAAGGAATGAAAAGATTCACGATCGGCTGCATTGGCGCCCGTACCACTGCTTTTAAGACAGTTCGTTTCGATGAAATCACCATGCAACGCCACGGCATCAATGTAGAAAGCTTTGACTTGTCCGAGCTGTTTGAGTTTGTTCGCGCAAAGGCAGATGATGACGAAAAGGTGCTTGCCAAGAAAGCAACGCTGGAAAAATACACCGATTTTTCGATGGTCCCCGAGGATAAGAAAATCATGCTCTCCAAAATCAGCGTGGTCATTGATGAATACATTGAAACCTACCATCTGGATGCCATTGCGCTTCGCTGTTGGAATGAAATGGAAACCTATCTGCGCGTTTGCCCCTGCGTGCTCTTGAGCGAGCTGAACGACCGCGGCATTACGGCGTCCTGCGAGATCGATATGTGCTCCGCGATTACAATGCGTGCGTTGTCTTTGGCGACCGAGGGACCGGCTGCCTGCCTCGACTGGAACAACAACTACGGCGAAGATCCCGACAAGGTGATTTTGTTCCATTGCGGATCTACCGCCCAAACATTGATGAAAGCAAAGGGAACTGTTACTTCGCATAAAATGTTTGACAAAGGTGATCCCGGCAGCGGCTGGGGAACCAACGAGGGCAGAATTGCCGCATTCCCGATGACTTTCTCAAACTGCAAAACTGAGGATGGAAAAATCACCATTTACTTTAGTGAAGGCGAATTTACCGGCGATGACATCGAAAAGGAATTTTTCGGTTGCGGTGGTGTGGCAAAGATCGACCATCTGCAAGATAAGCTGATTAAACTTGCCCGCGGCGGCTTTAAACATCACACGACCGTCGCAAACGGACACGTGAAGTCGATCTTGGAGGAAGCTTTTAAATATTATCTCGGCTACGATGTTGTAAGCATTGAGGACTAATTTAATTATGCTCCTTACATACTCATAAGGTATGAAACTTCATCATTTCCTGTTCCTCTGCCAGTTCCTCGGCGGTTAATTTGCGGAAAGAGTCCTCGCCGGGGACAACGCCGAGCGATCTGCCGTTGTCAAAATCACAGTGAATCGTGCCGATATCATCTACAAACATAACAGTTCCCTTTGTATTATCCTCGATAGGTCTTGGATCGTTACCCATACTTACAAGCATAATTCTTGTGCCGGGCGGATAGCTGTCTTTCATACGCTGTGCAAAGCGCCGTTCTGCTTCAAACCTGTTCATATTCTGTTCCTCCATTTCATAGTAATCGTAAAGTGTCTTTGTATCAAATATATACTTCTTGTTTAATCACCAGGTTTTTCAACAGTTGGAATACTTCTGCGTAGAAATTTTCTCTTTCTGTGCCGTATAAAAAACGGGATGCTCATCAACAGAACTGCCGCAATCAGCCCTGCCAGTATCCCGTATCCGTACTGGCGATACCAGGTGGACGGAGCTTTGTTGTACACCGGCATTTCCTGCTCCGTCACCCGTACCCCTTTCACCAACAGCCGATGTGTGTTAACGCCATAGGACGTGCAGGTCACCAAGGTCACATAGTCCTTCTCCGGATCAATAGCCAAGTCAGAAACATCCTCCGGAAGAACGATTTTGATCTGATCTGCTTGGTAGGTTAGATTTTTGCCTAATACCCGCAAAGTAAAGCAGTCACCAATAACAAGCTGATCCAGATCAGACAGCATTCGCTGTCTGCCACCGTTATATTGCTGGTCGTTGAACTACTTGAAACCGGTATTCGGCTCGATGGATTTGTCTTGCTGCTTGTTCTTGAAGCGGCATTTGTTTTACTGCTGATTGGACTGGATTCTGTTTTCACAGCAGCCTGAGATGTCGTGTTGTTCTCTGCCATAGCCTTTGCTCTGTTCTATTTCCGCAGCTTGCCAACATCAAGGATACGGCTACGATTACAATACCAATATTTAAGTTTTTCATCATATTTCTCAGCTCTCCTATTCATTTTTAAGTACATATTCTTCGGAAGATCACATTGTACTTGAAATGTTGAATACGGAAAT
>JAQXIB010000295.1 GCA_029007575.1 Clostridiales bacterium
AAAACCGAAAAAATAACTCTTTCGTTTGGAGGCGAACTGAAGATGCAGTGTTTTTTCATTCCGATCCGTTGTCATTTTCACTTTGTTATCCAAATAATCCTTTGTCGGATACTGGCAACGGACGATCATCTGTTCGGCATCTCCAGGCACTATTTTCACCTTACCCAGCTCAATCGTCATCTCTATTTTATCGATCTGATTAACTTCAACCGACCAATCTTCAACCGACGCATTAGCTGAAACAGCACTGTTTGATTTTTGAAGCGTGAAAAAACTAACCGTCAATAAAAGCAGCGTGCCGAAAATCAGCGAGAATATCACTACTAAAGCCTTTTTAAAAGAGCTCAAAGCCATCCCTCCATACTCTCACCGTTTTTTATCATCGCAGCATACCCTTTTGCTCTATTAGTATTTTAACGGAAAACAATAAAAAAATCAACCTATTATTATTTTATGCAGGTATACTTTGACAAAATCAAAATTTTATGATACAATATCCACAAAACAAAATAGAAAAAATTGTTAAAAATATAACTATTAAAAGAACAGACATATGCTTTAAAACATTTTTTCTGTTAACGGTTATCACGGTTCAACCGAAAGGATCATCATAATGAAAGGATTTATTGTTACCGAACGGGTAACAATAGGTTTATGTGAATGGCTATTTATACAGCGGATGAAATCAAAAAACAGCTTAAATATTTAAGACTTCTTGCGAAAGAATATCCGACGATTCAAAGTGCCTGCACCGAAATTATCAATCTGCAGGCAATTTTGCAATTGCCCAAAGGAACAGAGCATTTTATGAGTGATCTGCATGGAGAATATCAATCTTTTACCCATATCTTAAATAACTGTTCCGGTGTTATTAAAACAAAAATCGACAGTTTGCTGTCAAAAAGCATATCCCAGCAAGAGCGTGCCGAAATTGCCAGTCTGATCTACTATCCGCAGATGAAACTAAACGCGATCAAAGCCAGGGAAGAAAATTATGATGACTGGTGCAAATTAACACTCTATCGCCTGATTGATATTTGCCGGCTTGTCGCCAGCAAATATACTCGTTCCAAAGTAAGGAAAGCGTTACCGCCAGATTATTCTTACATTATTGACGAGCTTTTAAATGCTGATTACAGCGAACACAACAAAGAGGAATATTACGGAAAAATTATCGATACCATTCTGTCCCTGGAGCGAGCGGATAAGTTTATCATCGCTTTAGCTGATGTCATCAAACGATTGGCAGTAGACCGGCTGCATATTATCGGCGATATCTTCGACCGAGGCGAACGTCCGGATATTATCATGGACATGCTGATGAATCATCATGCGGTCGATATCCAATGGGGCAATCACGATATTCTCTGGATGGGTGCTGCTGCCGGCAGTATGGCGTGTATTGCCAATGTCATTCGGATTTGCCTGCGTTATCATAATCTGGAAGTACTGGAAGTCGGATACGGCATCAATCTCCGTCCGCTTACTTTATTTGCCCAAGACGTTTACAAGCCCAGTAAAAACTTCATGCCTAAAACGAGCGACTCCAAACCGCACTCTCAAAAAGACTTGTCCCTTCTTTCCCAAATGCACAAAGCAATTACCGTTATCCAGTTTAAGCTGGAAGGACAAATCATTCAAAGGCATCCGGAATTTGAAATGGACGATCGGTTATTGTTAGATAAAATCAATGCTTCGGAAAAGACCGTGACGATTGACGGAAAAAGTTATCCTTTGTGTGATTGTGATTTTCCGACGCTGGATCCCGGTGCCCCATATGTATTGACGCCTGAAGAACAGGCGCTGATGGAAGATCTGCAAAATATCTTTTTGCACTGCGACAAACTGCAAAAACATGTCAAATTTTTGTTTGAACAAGGCAGTATCTATAAATGCCATAACGGTAATCTGCTGTATCATAGCTGTATTCCGATGAAGGAGGACGGCAGTTTTGACACGCTGATGATCTGCAGCAAAGAAATGTATGGCAGAAAGCTGATGGACACCGCAGAATTTATTGTCCGAGAAGGATATTTTTCAAAGCCGGAAAGCATTCAAAAAGCTTACAGTCTGGATTTTATTTGGTATTTATGGTGCGGCAAAAAATCTCCTTTGTTCGGTCGAAACAAAATGACCACTTTTGAACGCCTTTTCATTGCCGATAAAGACTGTTGGAAAGAACCGCAAAACCCTTATTACCAACATATCGATGATGAAGCAACTTGCGCCGCAATTCTTTCCGAATTCGGCATAGAGGACCCTAACGCGCATATTATCAACGGGCATGTACCGGTTCGCCTAATTGCCGGAGAAAGTCCGTTAAAAGCCGGCGGAAAAGTCATTGTCATTGACGGCGGTCTCTGCAAGGCATATCAGGCGCAAACAGGAATTGCCGGATATACATTGATTTACAATTCACACGGTATGCGTCTGGTTGCGCATCAGCCCTTTGAGGGCTTAGAAAATGCCATTGAAAAGAACACCGATATCCATTCCTCCTCCGACATTTTTGAAACGCTGCAAACCCGTATGAAAGTCATGGACACCGATATCGGTAATAGCATTAAAGATAAAATCGAAGACCTAAACATGCTGGTATCAGCTTATCAAATGGGCTTGATATCATAAAAATACAGGAAAAAGGACAGTGTGATTTAGATGGATAAACAGACATTAGTAGAAGAAATGAAAAACAGAGGCGTTTACGACGCCGCATTTATCCCGGTTGAAAAGATACCTTTCGATCCGGAGTTGAGAAAATCCTGTAACCCGAAACGATGTCAAGGCTTCGGCAAAAATTGGGGATGTCCGCCTGCCGTCGGGGAAATCAACACGCTGATTACGAACGCCAAATCTTACGATTCGGCTTTGGTATATCAAACCGTTCATCAGTTGGAGGATTCCTTTGACTTTGAAGGAATTCAGGCTGGTGGCGCACGCCACAAGCAGATCACAAATGATATTTCGGAATTAGTAAAGCAGGAGCTTGGCGGCTCTGTTTTGCAGCTATCCGCAGGAGGATGTACGGTCTGCGACACTTGCAGCAAAGTGGAAGATCATCCCTGTCGTTTCCCGGAAAAAGCGATTCACTCCGTTTCGGCATATGGAATATACGTTTCAAAATTAGCAAAACTGTGCGGGCTCAATTATAACAACGGGGAAAACACTGTGACCATGTTCGGTATCTTCTTTTTTCATGAAAAGGAATAGCCTTTGTGCTAAAAACAGCGGAGAGAAAAAATCTCTCCGCTGTTTTGTTATCTCATATTTACCTTATATCAGTTGAGCAATGGTCACCTTTTCCAACTCCGCTTGCACCATTTGAGAAATGTCCGAGAATACCCTTTGCACCTTGCAGTAGGTTTTACCTGCCCGATTGCAGCCCTGCTCGGGATTCAGACACCGGCTGAGATAATATGTACCCTCCACCGTTTCTATGACGCGCGCCAAAGTAATCTCGTCCGGCTTTTGATTCAACTCATAACCGCCTTGGGTACCCTTAAAAGATTTCACGATTCCCTCCGCAACCAGCTTTCTCAAAATTTTCAGGGCAAAACGAAGCGTTACTTCGGTATTTTCTGAAATATTTTTTGCTTCTACCCGCTTATTCGTTTTGGCAAGATATAAGACAATACGAATTGCATAATCCGTTTCCAGTGTAATATGCATGATTTGCCCCCGTTTCAAATTTCGCTGTTTAATTATACTAAAAAGATATACTTTAATTATATCTTAAACAGCAAGCATTGTCAAGAGATGATGGCAGATTAATCCAAAAAGTCCTTTAAGCGTTTGCTTCTGCTCGGATGACGTAATTTTCTTAAAGCCTTCGCCTCAATCTGACGAATGCGCTCTCTGGTAACATTAAACTCTTTCCCGACTTCTTCCAAGGTTCTGGAACGGCCATCCTCCAGTCCAAATCGCAGTCTTAAAACCTTTTCCTCGCGATCGGTCAGTGTTCCCAAAACATCCCCAAGTTGTTCCTTGAGCAAGGTGTTGGATGCCACTTCAGCCGGTGCGGGCGCATCATCATCCTGAATAAAATCGCCCAAATGACTGTCTTCTTCTTCACCGATCGGCGTTTCCAAAGACACCGGTTCCTGCGCAACACGCATAATTTCCCGTACCTTATCGACCGGCATATCCAATTCCGCAGCAATCTCCTCCGCGCTTGGATCATGACCGTTCTTATGCAACAACTGGCTGGTCACTTTTTTTACCTTGTTAATCGTTTCGACCATATGCACAGGGATACGGATGGTTCTTGCCTGGTCGGCAATGGCACGTGTGATCGCCTGCCGGATCCACCATGTCGCATAAGTGGAGAACTTAAATCCCTTGGTATAATCAAATTTTTCTACTGCTTTGATCAGGCCCAAATTGCCTTCTTGGATCAAATCCAAAAACTGCATACCTCTGCCGACATACCGTTTCGCAATGCTGACAACCAAACGCAAATTTGCCTCTGCCAAACGTTTTCGGGCGTAGTTATCTCCTTGTCCCATCCGAGTCGCAAGTTCAATTTCTTCTTCCGGACTTAAAAGCGGCACTCTGCCGATTTCTTTTAAATACACTTTTACCGGATCATCAATGCTGATTCCCTCGGTAGACAACGAGGCTTCCAGGTCTTCATTCATATTCACATCAAGAGGAAAATCAATATCGGTTTCCGGAACAAAGTCTTCCACGATTTCGATATTAGAGCTTTCCAAAGAGTCATAGAATTTTTCAATCTGTTCCCCATCAAAGTCCACTTCTTCAAAAAAATCTGTGATTTCCTTTGTAGTAAGCTTGCCTTTTGCCTTTCCTTGCTCCATCAATTCATTAACCGCATTTCTTTTCTCATTGCCCATAAAATTTTCTCCCTTTCAGAAAAGTGTTTCATAAATCCTTATTTTTTCTTCGCTTCCAACTGTTTTGCCAATTTGCTGATATCGTCCAAGCTCATCTCGGCAATTTTTTCACCTGTTAATCTATTATTATGCGTAATAAGCACGTCTATATAATCATCCAGCTCTTCTTTTGTATTTTTTAGTTCTGCGCTATGCGCCAGATATCCAAAAAGCTTTCCCATTTCCTGTGGCGTCAATTCACCGCTCAAACTGTCCAATGTTATATTATGCTGTATTTTTTGGGTAATTATACCATACAGCCGCTTGTTAAAATCGGTCACAAAGCTGTCCGGCGGTATTTTTTGAAGCAGATAGTCACAGTATTCTGTATTTTTATACAAAAAGGCAATAATCCGTTCTTCCGCGATCGCTTCCTTTTTATTGGTCGCTTTTTGCGGGTTCAGTTTGTCTTGATAAAACTGTTTTCCGCTTTGAATGTCCCGCCATTCCTGATTTTCCTTAGCACGAATCTGCTTTTTGATCACGGCATTGACCTGTGCCGTGATTACTTCCCGAGATACACCGGTTTCCTGCGACAGCTTCCCAGCATATACTTCCCGCTCAATGGAGGAGGGAATGGCGCTGAGCACATCATGAACAGCCGCTTTCAAATAGCCGACTTTTCCCTCTGCTGTTTCAATATCATGAATATCCTTCAGCTTTTCTAACTCGTAGTCCGTAGCGCTACTGGAGCCGTCCAGCAACAGTTTAAATCGGGTAGCGCCGAATTTTTTAATGTACTCGTCCGGATCCTTGGCACCTTCTATGGTCAGCACCTTGGTTTTCACGCCCTCTGCCGACAGCAATCCTACCGCGCGCTTGGTGGCTTTCTGTCCCGCCTCATCCGAGTCGTAGGACAATATGACCTCATCCACATATCCGCTGATGATTCTCGCCTGTTCCTGTGTCAACGCAGTTCCGAGCGTTGCCACTACATTATGAAAGCCTGCCTGATACATTGCAATGACATCCATATAGCCCTCAGCCAAAATCAGTCTGCCGTTTAACTCGCTTTTAGCAAAATTTAAGCAAAACAGATTTTTGTTCTTTTTAAACACCGGCGTATCACTCGAATTAATGTATTTGGGTTTGGTATCTCCCAATACCCGTCCGCCGAACGCGATTACATTGCCTCGCAAATCCAAGATCGGAAACATCACTCTGTTGCGATAGATATCAAAATAATTTCCTGTCCTGCTTTTTGAAACCAAAAATCCGCGATACATTTCCTCATCGGTGAAACCTTTGCTGCGCAGATGTTTCCGCAGGCTGTCCCAACTGTCCGGTGCAAATCCCAAACCGAAATGCTTGATCGTTTCGTTGGACAATTCCCTTTTTTTCAGATAGGCAAGCCCTGCTTGTCCGTCAGGAGTCGACAAGCATTTGTGAAAAAATCGCGCTGCTTCTCTGTTCATCTCCAATATTCGCATTTTTAGCTTCGCCTGTGTGTCATCCCCGCCGCCTTCCGGCATTTGCAAACCAACCCGATCCGCTAAAAACTTTACTGCTTCAATATATTCAAGATTTTCGATTTTCATGATAAAAGTGATGACGTCGCCGCCGGCGCCGCAGCCGAAGCAGTAAAAAGATTGTGTGTCATTGTAGATCACCATAGAAGGCGTTTTTTCCGAATGGAAAGGGCATAAACAGGCGCGGTTCCGTCCCTGACGTTTGATATTGACATACGAAGATACGATCGATTCAATGTCACAACTTAATTTTAATTGCTGTAAAAAACTTTCCGGCAATGCCATATCAATCACCATTCCTTATTGAATTTGTGCCGGTACTGCGCATCGCACATGATGACGCCCGTCATAGGCAGGCGAAAAACAAACAAAGCGTGAAAAATCATATTTTTCACGTCAGCCCTCCTTAGTAATCGATTTTACCATCGGTCAAATGTTCCATGACTTAGGGATAAACAGTTCCTTAAACTGCGTGACGGCAAATTGGTCGGTCATTCCTGAAATATAGTCGCAAACCGCGCGCGGAACGCCGTCCTGCTCGGCTATTTCCTGAAAAAATGCAGGGAGCTTATCCACATTATCATTATAATATCGGTACAGCTTTTCAATGATCCCCTGTGCCTTTCCCTCTTCCCCTTTTGCCACGGGATTGGTATAAACCGAATCAAACATAAACTGCTTTAAAATACGGTGCGCCTTTTCTACCTCCGGAGACATCCGAATATCATCGGTACTATTTTCCACAATAGACGCGATAATCGTGGAAATCCGCTCGCTCTTTTTCCTGCCTAAAACATACACGGCGTCCCACGGCAGATCCGCCTCCGATAAAACACCGGCGCGGATCGCATCTTCGATATCATGATTGATATAAGCAACCTTATCCGAAATTTTAACGATCCTGCCCTCCAGTGTATCTGCTACCAGCTTGGCAGAATGGCAGGCAATGCCGTTTTTCACTTCATAGGTTAAATTCAAGCCTTTTCCGTTTTTTTCCAAACGGTGTACCACCCGTACCGACTGCAGGTAATGCTTGTATCCGAAGGGCGTGATTTCATTTAACACGCGCTCTCCGGCATGGCCAAACGGCGTATGCCCTAAATCATGTCCCAAGCTGATGGCTTCGGTCAAATCCTCATTTAACCGCAGTGCTCTGGCGATAGTGCGGGCGATCTGGGAAACCTCCAGCGTATGCGTCAGACGGGTACGGTAATGGTCACCGAGCGGCGACAGGAAAACCTGCGTTTTATGTTTTAAGCGGCGAAAGGAATTGCAATGGATAATACGGTCACGATCACGCTGAAATTCAGTACGATACGGACAAGGCGTTTCTGCCGATAATCGTCCTCGGGAATCTGCCGAACACACTGCATATTCGCTCAGACGACTTTTTTCTTCTTCCATCTGTCGTTCCCGAACGGTCATATTCCTTCCTCCGTTTCCATCCAAAATTCCTCTCAATCATTATATACCGCAAATCGTCAAAAATCCCTTTATTTTTTTAATGAAAAAACACAAAATCCATAAAATGCCCAAAACAAAGCAAAAATATAATCAATTCCTATGGAAAATACAAGTGAGAGCGTCCTCTATATTAAAAAAAGTCGAAAGTTTCCTCCAAAATCCGTATGGTGTTCTGCCCATTTGTCATTTCCCGGAACGTTCTTTCAAAAGCAGGATATCTTTCTTCTTTGATCAACAGTTTTAAAGCAATTTCTGCTCCGTAATCCGAGGAAATCACCTTGATCTCATACTCCGGCAAAACGTAAAGAAGCTTATTGTAAAATCCGTAATCCACCGTAACAGAAATCACCTTACACTCCACCATGTTTAAAATCTGGGCGGCGTCCACCGCTATTTTGGCTGTATGGGAATAAGCGCGGACCAATCCGCCCCCGCCCAGTAATATGCCGCCGAAATACCGTGTTCCGACTACGCAGACATCGGTCAAATTTTCTTTTTCCAAAACATCCAGCATAGGCATACCGGCAGTTCCCTGCGGCTCTCCGTCATCCGAATACTTCTTTTGGCCATTTTTTAAAAGATAGGCAGACACATTATGCGTCGCATCCCAGTGTTTGCGTTTGATCTCCGAGATGAATGCCGACGCATCCTCCGCCGTTTTCACCGGAGCGATATATCCGATAAAACGGGATTTTTTTTCAACAAACTCTGCCGAAGCCGGTTCTTTAATCGTACTGTATCCCATTTGAATCCTCCATGATAGGATAATGTCTGATGTATAAACCAAGACTAATAAAGAATGAGAAAGGCGGTGCATCAGCGCACCGCCTTTTCGTTTGATTTCACAACAATAACAGTCAATACCGTTATTACTTATCCATACCAAAACGCTTTTTAAATCTGTCAACACGTCCGCCGGTATCCACTAATTTCTGTTTTCCGGTAAAGAAAGGATGGCATTTAGAACAAATTTCAACCTTAATATCTTTTTTTGTAGAACGAGTTTTTATCACTTCACCACAAGCGCAGGTGATTGTTGTTTCCTCATAATTCGGATGGATTCCC
>JAQXIB010000296.1 GCA_029007575.1 Clostridiales bacterium
CTCCTGGATAACCTGTTCCGGCGTCATCTCGGTCAGCGCTTTGCCCAAAGCGGCATATCCGTCTACGCCGATATATTCGTCGATCACTTCGGGGTTGATTACACCGCAGTTACGGAGCGCAACACGATGCTGTTTTCTGTAAAAATCGGTGTCATTCAACGAAGCGTGAATCTCATCGGTAATTTCATCCGGCACTTCGTTATAAGCCAGCCGGTCAACAATTCTACCTTTGAGCAGATGCTCTTCTACGATTTCCGGAATATCCTCTACGGTCACTCTGCTGTAAAAGGTGCCTTCCGGATAGATGATCATGATCGGGCCGAGCGCACAAAGACCGAAACATCCGGTCTGGACGATCTTGATTTCCTCAGAAAGTCCCTTTGCCTCCAACTCCCGTGCCAAGGCGGCCTGCAAGTTTTTACTGCCCGACGAGGTACAGCCGGTACCTCCGCAAATCAGTACGTGTGAACGAAACATATTCTTTCTTCCTCCAATATTAGCCTTTCATATTGCCTATGGTATATTCCGCAACGACCTTGCCGCCCTTGATATGCTCGGCAACAACCCGCTGTGCTTTCTCCGGCGTCATTTTTACATAGGTAACCTTTTCTTTACCCGCTTCATAAACCTCAACGACCGGCTCAAAACGGCAGATGCCGATACAGCCTGTCTGTGTTACGGTTGCCTTATCGATCAACCCCTGTTTGTTGACTTCCTCCACAAAGGTGTTGAGCACCGGACGCGCGCCCGCCGCAATGCCGCAGGTTGCCATTCCGACGACGATCCGAATTGCGTTGCTGCCTTCACGCAGCATAACAGTGCTTTTCATTCTATCTCTGATTGCCGCGAGTTCTTCTAATGATTTCATTCTGATTTTCCTTTCTATATGGTATTATTTATTTTGCAATAACCACAGGCTTTCGCCTGCTTTATCTGATTCTAATTTTTTAACGCCTGATATTGTTCTTCCAAATAGCCTCTGATCCACTCCATGACCTCGAAACAATCCAGCGGCAGATCCTCGCCCAACACCTGTCGAACTGCTCGGGTATCCAATTCGACGCTGCCCTGCTCGGTCTGATGTCGGTAGAAAAAATCGATATCGGGAGAACCGTGAATCAAGGTGCAGACGGTAGACACCATATCCCCCAAAGGCATAAAATCAATATGGTCGGTGTGGAACACCGCTGTCACCGTCGTGCCGTGCTGTGCAGAGCTTTCGCTTTCCTGCACCGACTCGATGGTAACACTGCCGCCGGTCTGCTCTGCCGCCAATTTGTAAAACGGGATTCCCAATCCGACCGAGCGAGTCGTTCGGGTGGTATAAAACGGATTTTCCACCTGTTTCAAGGTTTCCGGGCTCATGCCGCATCCGTTATCCTTGATGACAATTTGCAGTATCGTTCCGGTCTGCGTCAAGCTGATCTCGATCAGCGTCGCTCCCGCTTTGACAGAATTTTCGGCAATATCCAGTATATTCAGCGAGATTTCTTTCATCAAACGGCCCTGCTTTCTTCCGTCCCCGCACGCAGCCACGACAGCAAATTTCTCCGTACCACTGCGACGCTGTATGTCTCATCCGCCAGTTCCACGGCGTTTTGTGCATCCGGAATATCCGCCATATAATGGGCATCGGAGCAAACCACAAGGTTTTTACCGACAATCCCGGGGTGCTTTGTTTGAATCGCCGCGATCTGCGACGCATCATGGAATTCCGCCGCGGAAAACACCGGCTTTTCGGGCAGCATTCCCAACACGGCAAGGATACCGTTTCCCTCCCGGTCAATATGCGCCGGGTAAACAACCGCCCCGAAGCTTTGGGCAAATGCCGTCGCTTCCTCAATGCTCAAGTCGGTCGCGTTAGACAGCAGATACTCCTCCGTCCCGATCACGTCGTCATTTTCATCCAAAATCAACTGCTCCCCGAAGATATCCGTTCGGTTGGGAATCAAGATCCGATGCGCCGTCAGCGCTTGATCGAACGCCATTGCCGCTTCCAATTCCTCAAACAGACAGATCAGATGGATATCCTCCGCCGTTGCCAGCTCCATACCGGCAACCGGTATCACACCGTACCGCTTACAGGCTACGAAAAACGCCGGACAGTTTTTACAACTGTTATGATCGGTCAGCGCGGCGATCTGCAAGCCCGCCAGTGCCGCCATGCCGGCAATATTATTCGGCGTCATATCGTTATCGGCGCAGGGCGACAGGCAAGAATGAAGATGCAGGTCGTAATAATAGCGGCTCATATGCCTTGCCGTCCCAGCAAACAGCAGGTTTCATAGATTGGCAGTCTGCTTCTGAGCAGGTTGATGCCTTTTTGCTCCGCCGCCGTCAGAACTTCTTTTGGTACTTCCACGTTTTCTGCAAAGATCACGCAGGACAGGTCTACCAATGCCGCGACCGCAACCACGTTGACGTTGGTCATGATGGTCACAAAGGCATTGTCCGCCTCCGCTTTGCCCATCACCCAGCTCAGCAGGTCGCCGGCATATCCGCCCTGCACCGTCCGTTCAGGCTCCGGCATCTGCATCACGTCAAAGCCGCAAGCCGACGCCAGTTCATTCACTGTCATGGTCTTGCCCCTCCTTGTGCTGTAACAGGCTTTGAAGCTGCTCCCGCATCCGAAAGATACAATCGTTTTCGGTTGCTTCGCCCA
>JAQXIB010000297.1 GCA_029007575.1 Clostridiales bacterium
ATTGCGCCAGAAAGCGTTATCCTCCTTGCTGGGCGTCAGCCCAGCGGCGTCGTCTGCCTTTTCTGACACAATTCATCCTCGGAAATCGATTAAAGCTTTCAATTAGATTTTAGTATTAGTATGCTGTAAATTCACGTCCAAAACTTCAATGCCGGTCAGATTACTTCCCCTTAAATCCAAGCCCTTAAAACTGGCGTTCGTCAGATTGGCGCCATAGAAGCTGCATCATAGAAATCGCCGAGGATATTCCTACAAATGGATATCTAAGTATTAGAAATTATAACACACGCGGTCGATTTTTACCAGGTATTCGTATTATTTTTTTGTTATATGTTTGTAGCATTACAATAGATGTGAGTCCGTAGGATATCGTATAAGTTCCGTCACTCATCATATACTCTTTGCCCGACATCAAAAATGATCGGGTGTATGGTACCCGTTCGCTGCTCAACTGTTCTACTGTACCGCGCTTGGTTCGTTTAAACATTTGGTATGTTTTGTAAATACTATGTTACTTTTGTGTTTCCGGTATTGACAATGAATCGTTAAAGAGATATCATAATATTGTTCAATATAGAACTGTTCAATATATAACATTATTGGAGCGATCACAGAATGGATATCATGCTTGAAAACCTATATGCCAGCAGAGAATTGTATTCTTCTCTGTTGCATCCTGTTTGTGCAAAATACGGTTTGGCGCCCGCTGAATTGCTTGTATTGCTCTTTTTGGCGAACAATACGGAATATGATACGGCAAAGGATATTGTGAACAAATTAAAAATTGCCAAGTCACACGTATCCATCTCGGTGAGAACGCTGGAAGAACGCGGATATTTGAGCGGAAATTATGAGGGTCACAATCGAAGAACCATTCATTTACAGTTATCTGATACAGCGGCTTCCGTGATCAGCGACGTGCGAAATGTACAAAGAAAATTTGGTTCCATTTTAGGGCACGGGTTTTCCGAAGAAGAATGGAAGCATTTTCAAAACTATCTGCAACGAGCGACTGAAAACGTCAATCTGTATCTGGAAAATTCTATTTCAATATAATTAATGTCTGCTGAACAAATCAAAAATTTGATTTATTCGAACAGCTATTCGCCGTATAGACATTTCTTGCTGCGAACACAGATTTCGATTTCAGAATGAAATCGAAATACAAAGTGCAAGGCTTTTTACAAAAGCAATCAAAAATCCTTGCACTTTGTCAATTCAAAAACAACGGCAAAATACTTTGCTATCGTTGTTTTTGAATGGTCAGTGAGCATTAATTAAAGAAAAAGGATAAAATATTTTTGTAGGTGAACGTATGATTTTCTTTTATATGAATCCGATTTTGATAGCTGCAGCAATCATACCTGCCATTTTCTTGTTGGTAAAGGTTTATAAAGCAGATAGATTGGAACGAGAGCCTCCTTTACTCCTATTGTCTCTCGTATTATACGGGATCATTGCAACCGGTCTTGCGATGGTGACAGAGCGTCTGGGGAGCTTTATTCTCAATAGCATATTTTCGCAAAACACAATCCTATATAATGTCATGATGTATTTTATCGTGGTGGCATTTTCAGAAGAGGGGTTTAAGTATTTATTGCTGAAAAAACGGACATGGTATTCGCTTGCTTTTAATTGCCAGTTCGACGGTGTAGTTTATGCCACTTTTGTATCGCTGGGATTTGCTTTGTGGGAAAATATCGGTTATGTTCTTCGATACGGTTTCGGCACTGCCATGGTTCGTGCGGTGACCGCAGTACCCGGACATGCATGCTTTGGTGTTTTTATGGGCGCGTGGTATGGTCTTGCCAAACGGTATGATAACATGGGCAAACAATCGGCTTCTAAAATCTGTCGCTTTATGGCATTCCTGCTTCCGGCGTTTATGCATGGCTGTTATGATTTTATTGCCACCATGGAATCTGTTCATTATGGATGGATTTTCGTTGGATTTATTGCCCTCATGTTCATCATCGCCCTGCTGGTTATCCGAAATATGTCAAAGCATGACTGTTATATTTCAAACAACAGCATCTATTTTTAAAATAGGAAAGAGTGATATTATGGAAAACAAAAGCAATATCGTGGATTTAACCAATGAATTGATATATCGAAAATTCCTGATGAATAACGGGCAACGACAGCAATTCAAGGATTTAAATATGCCGGAATATATCGCACTGCACATTATCGCAAAAACGGCATCCGAAGAATTGATTTATTCCGGAAAAACATATTTAAAAGACCTTGCAGACAAAATGCAGCTTTCCATCCGCCAAATCTCCAAAATGGTTTCTGAATTAAGAGATCGCGGACTCTTAACATGGTCACACGACGGAGACGGAACAGACGGCACATACGTTGTCATTACCGAGTCCGGCTCTGAACTGATGCACCAACAGGAGCAAATGTTAAACGATTACTACGGACGAGTCATTCAAAAATACGGACCGGACAATCTGATTCATCTCCTGCAAATGATGAAAGAATTAGAAACAGTGATGAGCAGTGAACTGGAAGAAACGGAGGACGATGCCAATGACTGAATACTTTGAAAAACTGGAATCGATTTGCAGAAAGAATGACGCTATTGCCCCCAGACTCTATGATGAATACGGTGTCAATAAAGGTCTGCGGGATGACAAAGGAAACGGCGTTCTGGCGGGGCTTACCAATATCTCTAAAATCATTTCCTCCAAAATAGAAAACGGGCAAAAAGTACCCTGTAACGGAGAATTATGGTATCGCGGCTACCGTGTGGAAGATTTGATCAGCGGACTCGGCGATCATGAGATGGGGTTTGAAAAGATCGCCTATTTACTGCTGTTGGGAGAATTACCGGATGAAGAACAACAAGACTCTTTCATAAAACTGATGAGCAACTGCAGAACCCTCCCGACGAATTTTACAAGAGACGTTATCATGAAAGCGCCGAGCAGCGATATCATGAATTCGATGACAAGGAGCATTCTGACGCTGGCTTCTTATGATAAAAAGGCAAATGATACCAGTGTCAGCAATTCATTGCGGCAGTGTCTCCGGCTGATCAGCGAATTTCCTCTGCTGGCAGTGTATGGATATCATGCCTATAATTATTATGAAAAACAAAATAGCATGATTATTCATCGTCCTCACCCCGACTTATCAACAGCGGAAAATATTCTTTTAATGCTGCGTCCAAACCAGAAATACACGATCACCGAAGCGAAAGTGTTAGATACCGCATTGATCCTTCACATGGAACACGGCGGCGGCAACAACTCCACCTTCACCACTCGGGTCGTGACTTCCTCCGGATCTGACACCTATTCTACTATTGCTGCTGCCATGTCCTCATTAAAAGGGCCGAAGCATGGCGGTGCCAATATTAAAGTGATGGAAATGATGTCGGATATTCGTACACATGTTCGCGATTATGCTGATAAGGATGAAATTGCGGCCTATCTTTCTAAAATCATCGGCAAAGAAGCTTTTGATAGAAAAGGCTTGATATACGGTATGGGACATGCGGTATATTCTCTGTCCGATCCGCGAGAACGCATTTTTAAAAAGTATGTGCAGCAGCTTGCGTCTGAGAAGAAACGGGAATATGACTTCCTGCTTTATCAGAACATTGAGGAACTGGCGCCTAAATTGATTGCGGAAAAGCGTCATATTTACAAGGGCGTCAGCCCGAATGTAGATTTTTACAGCGGGTTTGTCTATGATATGTTGGGCATTCCGCAGGAACTATATACGGCTATGTTCGCCATTGCGCGAATTGTCGGATGGAGCGCCCACCGGGTAGAGGAACTGATTTGTACAGATAAGATCATCCGCCCCGCATATATGAGTGTGATGGAGAAAAAGGAATCATAAAGAGAAAGATGCACATAGGTACCTTCCTGTTAAAATGAGGATAGTCAAAGAAAACAATAAATCCGAACCCATTTCCAATAAGGAAAGGGGTCGGATTGAGCGTGTCGACAAAGTCGACAACGCTCTCGAAGGACAAACGCAATCACTGCGGCAAAGCCTTGTTCTGCGTTTTTCCCCCGATACCCCCTTTTCGGCGAAAGCCAGCTCCGCAAACGGCTTTGCCGTTGCTTACCGCTGTTTTCTTTTCAAGGAGTCCCTGCGGCGGCACATGTCCGCCTGCGTGACAAATTTTAAAATTAATAGTTATTCGACAGACTGAATCCGAACCCATTTCCAATAAGGAAAGGGGTCGGATTTTCTGTTGTAAAACGCCTTCCAAAAGATA
>JAQXIB010000298.1 GCA_029007575.1 Clostridiales bacterium
TATCTTATTATTACCACAGTGCCGATGGAAATCCTTACGAAAAACTGCAAGGAGGTTTTATCGTAGGACACTCCCTGTTGACAGCAAAAGGAATCCCCTGTGCCGGAGAAGCGGATATCAAAACTGCCATCGCCATGAAAATATGTGATATTTTGGGCATCGGCGGCAGTTTTTGCGAAATCGTGGTAACAGATTATGTCGATGGCACCATTTTGATCGGTCATGACGGTCCGTTCCACATCAATATCTCTGACAAAAAACCGATTTTGCGTGGAATGGGCGTTTATCATGGTAAAAAAGGCACCGGCGTTTCGGTAGAGGCTAAAGTGAAGGCAGGACCGATCACGACCTTAAACGTTACCCAGACGATAGACGGAAAGCTCAAATTGATCATCAGTGAAGCAGAAGCTACCGACGGAGAAATCATGCAGATCGGCAACACTCAAACGCCTGCCAGATTCAAATATGATCCCGATACCTATATGGAAAAATGGTTTAACGAGTATCCAACGCATCATTGCGCTTTAGCTGTCGGACATGATGCTTCCGTTCTCAAAAAAGTAGGGCAATTGCTGGATATCAATACCGTAATATTATAGAAAGGTGATCAGTAAATGGATGCTCAACATTTCGCTTCCCCCGACGCATCATTGCGCACTAGACCGCTTTGGTTTTGGAACGACACTCCTACCGACGCACAGCTTGATGAAATCATGGAAAACTGCGTCAACAAATGCGGTTATGCCGGTTTCGGAATTTTGCCGTATTTTCATTGTGACCTGTCCTATTTAAAGGAAGATTATTTTGCATGTTACCGTCGCACGATCGAAAATGCCAAAAAGCTTTCGATTAAAATGTGTTTGTATGACGAGTGGGGGTTCCCCAGTGGAACGGCTGGCGGATATATGCAGAAATATTATCCGCAGCACTGTGCAAAACGTCTGGATCGCAGGGAATATAAACCCGTAAACGGACATTTGGATGTTCAATTGCCTGATGAACCGCTGATGGCTGTAGTGGCGCTCGCTCCCGACAGTTCGGAGAGAATGGACTTAACGGATCAAGTCAAAGAAGGTCGTTTATCGGTTCAGCTTTCGGCCAATTATACCCGGGTGTTGGTATTCACTTGTGTTTTGGACGGATGGGACCGCGTGGATTATCTGTCGCCGGAAGCGGTGGAGAAGTTTATCGAAATCACGCACGAAGCCTACCGACGGGAATTTGGTGAGTATTTTGGCGCGGATAACATCATTGATTCTACATTTTACGATGAGCCACAGTTTTACGCCTGCCAAGGGAGAATGTGGTGTACAGACTACAACGAAAAGTTTGAAAAGGCTTTCGGATACAGTCCGCGTTTATGTTACCCAGATCTATGGGAGGATTTGGATGAAAGCTCTCTGTCTGCCCGCAGCCGCTTGTTTGGCTTCCGCGCACAGCTTTATGCAAATGGTTATCCTAAGGTGATTCAGGAATGGGCTCGACGTTACGGGTTATCTGTGACAGGGCATGTTGACCAAGAAGAAGTCAAAAACCCAACTTGCATTACGGGAGATCTGATGCTCTCGTTCAAGTATCAGGATATGCCGGGCATCGATGAAGTTTTTGCTTATAATCGCGCTTATAAAAGCTATAAGATCGTTTCCTCTTCTGCTTATAATTGGGATAAGGATCTTGTGATGGTAGAAACTTTCGGAGCCACCGGCACAAAAGAAAATCCGATCCCCATGGCGCACTTATATAAGCAAACGATGGAGCAATTTGCTCTGGGAGTCAACTATTCTGTGCCGCATGCTGTTTGGCTGAATCCGTACCGGGAAGATATTTTCCCTCCGGAGCTTTCCTATCAAACGCCGATGTATGGCGATCATCTGATGGAATTTAATATTTTTGCTTCCCGTCTGGCTTATATGCTGCGAGGAGGGCGTCATGTAGCGGATATTGCTGTGTACTATCCTATTGAAACGCTAAATGCCGGATATTATTTTGAACGCGGCGATATGTATCAAGGTGGGGTGACCCCTCCTGAAGCAGATTATCAGGAAATAGGCGATTATATCTGGGCTGCGGCACGCCATGATTTTACTTTTCTCCATCCCGAGGTCTTACAGCAAAAATGCTGTGTAGACGGTGCGCTGCTTCGTTTGGAAAATAAGAAAAATCACGAGGCATATCAGATAATAGTGTTGCCGGGGATGCGCGTCATGTCATACGCCAGTATGGTGAAAATTGCGGAATTCTATCGATCAGGCGGTAAAATCATTGCTACGACGTGTTTGGCGGATACATCTTTAGAGCCGGGAATGGACAGCAAGCTGCAAGGGTTGATGAAAGAAGTGTTCGGTCCGAACTGCTATAGTCAAAATGAAATAGAAAACCGAAACGATGTTTCAGGTCAAGCATTTTTTATCCGAAATCCGGACGCTTGCCGAATGGCGCAGTTGTTATCTCAGACAGGCATCGTTTTCGATGTAACGGCGCTCAACGTTACCTATCAGGATCCAGAGGCGGACAAAGGGCATTTTTCCTATATCCATAAGCAAAAGGAGAATCGAGAACTCTATTATTTTATTAACACGGGCGATTCTGCGGTTTCGGCTACGATAGAACTGAGAGGAGAATTGGCGTTGGAGCTTTGGCATCCTGAAAACGGTGTCACGGAGCCTGCAACTGTGGCAGTCCAAAACGGAAAGACGTCGATGGAGTTGGTTCTGCCTGCTGCTTCTTCCGTATTTCTTGTCGGATAACCAACATGAAAGCAAGCAGGTAAACTTATAAAAATGATTTTGGCTTGATTGAAAGATAGGCAGTGGTTAGGTGTATCCGGCGTTGGATTTCATCTACAAACAGATGCTCCTATTTGATCTGGTCGATTTTTAGCTGCACAATCCGATTTTTGCGCGATAAGTGATTTCGGTAAGGTTTTGCTGCACACTTTAATTTTACCGCAAGAAGCCCGAAGAACCGTTTTTTCAGTCCTTCGGGCTTCTTCTTTGTTGGCTGTTTTATTACAGCGCCCTTGATACGGCAGTAGCTGTTCTAAACATTCCATGATATCGGTATTTCACAAAAACTGTGGAGGCGCGGAGCAACTATGGCAAAGTTGAAAAGGTTTCTGAATTATTTGCAGCAGATAAGAGACTGTAAAATACAGTTCAAAGAGGAGCATCTCTTCAAAAAAACAAGTGATTGCATCTTCAGCTTCAGTAATCTATTTATTTGCCCAATTGCTGGGAGCACAGCCGGTTTGTTTTTTAAAAACTCTGGAAAAATAATAATAGTCGTCAAATCCTGATCTCCAAGCGATCTCTTTAATGGATAGCTTGGAGATTTTTCTGGTATTTAAGAGTTGTTTGGCATAAGAGATACGCTTGTGCGTCAGAAAGTGCAGCGGCGTTTCCCCGATTTGTTTTTGGAATAGTTTTCGGAAATAATCGTTGTTGAGCGGAATGTTATCGATCATCCGGTCTAATTCAAATTTCGGATTGGAAATGTTAGAGATGATTTCTTTTACTGCTTTGGAGACATAAATGTTGTGTTCCGATTCGTAAGAAAAGGAAACGATATATTGGTGCAGAACTTGATAAAGACATTCGGTAATGTTCTGCCAGTTTTTTCTTTTCAGGTGATACTCCATATAGAGCTGTTTTAAAATGCGCAAAAAATCCCCGTTGTCAGTATCCCGAAACATTAAATATTTGTCGGCGGAAAGCTCAAAGTCCAAAAATGTATAATGGTAATTTTTAAATCCCACATCCGAATAGTCGGTATGCGGGATGGTGGGAGGAATAACGAACACATCTCCTGTTTTAAACGGAACCACTTCCTCTCCGATTCGTACATTCCCGTAGCCATCGGTATAATAAACGACTTCCCATAGGTCGTGAGTATGTACATCTACGCAGTAAGTACTGTCAAAAAGCTTTCCGACATAGTTGAGTTTCATCTGTTCGCACCACCTTTTCAACTGTAATAATTTTAACATAATATATCCGTTTTGTCCATCACAAAATCCGAAAAATATATATTTTTTAAAGAGGATATTCTTTATACTGAAATTATGTACAAGCGAATTTCAATGAGCAGATCAAATGAAATGAAAAAAGGTGGTGAAAAGGGCATAAATGCTTTTGCTGTATGAAATACGGCGATTGAAATTCGCAGATAAAGCAATTATGCTCTCTTGGTATGAAAGAAACGGTGATCAGGCAACACTTAGCAGAAAATGAAGGGATTTTAAATCTTATCCCGGTGTTTGTCCCCAGACGATTCGGATCTGCCGGAAGAAGATTGAAGCTACATCCGGATGATTATTATGCTTTGGGAACCAAAAGAGGTTCCATCAAGGAAAGATGGTTTTCTTCGGTCATCTGCGCTATGAACGGAGAGGATGCCGCTGCGGATGAAGGCATGAGCTATGTCAATATCGATGGGAATTTGGAACATAAAATTTCATTAAAAGATTTCGTGGACACCTTAAAAGCAGACTTGATCGGAAAAGAACTGTTTGACAAGCATGGAACATGGCCGATGTACTCCAAGTTCTTTGATTATGAAGGCCCGTTGTTCCACCATCTGCATTTAGGATTTGAAGACGCTGCAAGAGTGGGCAAGATCGGGAAACCGGAAGCGTATTATTTCCCGCCGCAGTATAACAACTATGCCGGTAATTTCCCGCACACCTATTTCGGCTTTGATCCGGATGTGACAAAAGCGGAAGTGAAAGAGAGATTGAAGGGATACGAAGACCGCGATATCCGTATTACCGAATTATCGAGAGCTTATCGGATTGAATTGGGTACCGGTTGGTATACACCGCCGGGAGTGATTCATGCACCGGGTTCCTATCTCACCTATGAGCCGCAGTGGAATTCTGACGTAAACTCTGTTTATGAGAATATCTGTGACGGAGAAATTTATGATTACAGCTTCCTGGTAGAAAATTGTCCGGAGGACAAGATGCGGGATCTGGATTATGTCATCGATTTGTTGGATTGGGAAAAGAATATTGATCCGCATTACAGAAAAACATATTTCAGACCGCCGATTGTCATTACCGAAAACGAGCAATATACGGAAAAATGGATTGCATACGGAAACGATTATATCGCAGCAAAAGAACTGACCGTTCAGCCGGGCCAGACGGTTACCATCAAAGATAATACCGCTTACGGATGTATTTTGGTACAAGGATACGGTAAAATCGGAAAATTGGATTGCGCCTGCGCAACGATGCTCCGTTTCGGACAACTCAGCCAGGATGAGTTCTTCGTTTCTTACGACGCGGCAAGCAACGGTGTGACCATCACCAATCACAGTAATTGCGAGCCGCTGGTTATGCTGAAGCATTTCCCGAGCAACGACAGCGTACCGAAAATGGAATAGGGGTGACCTCGTGCAGAAATACAGATTGGGATTGTATGAAAAGTCGATGCCGAATGACCTGACCTGGGAAGAAAAGCTGTTTG
>JAQXIB010000299.1 GCA_029007575.1 Clostridiales bacterium
CATTCCGTCCTCTGCCAGCTCCTTCATAACCGCCAGTACTTCTCCGACCATTTCGGGGTCCAATGCCGAAGTCGGTTCGTCAAACAGCATAACATCCGGATTCATTGCCAAGGCGCGCACAATGGCGATACGCTGTTTTTGCCCCCCTGACAGCATAGACGGATAACTGTCCGCCTTATCCTGCAACCCGATTCGTTTCAACAACCGCAAAGCATTTTCAGCCGCTTCTTCCTTGCTTTGCAGCTTCAATTTAATTGGCGCCAGCGTAATGTTGTCCATAATTGTTAGATGCGGGAATAGATTAAAGTGCTGGAATACCATTCCCATTTTTTGTCTAACCCGATCAATCGGGCATTTCGGATCGGAGATCAAAGTTCCTTCAAACCAGATTTCACCGTCGGTCGGCTTTTCCAAAAGATTCAGGCACCGCAAAAAAGTGCTTTTGCCCGATCCGGACGGACCGACGATAACAATTTTTTCTCCTTTATCAATATGATAGTTGATTCCGTCCAGAACCAGATTGTCTCCAAAACTTTTTTTTAGGTTTTTAACGTCGATCACTCTTTGCCAACCTCCTTTCCGCTATCTTCAACAATTGTGTAATGCCGATAACCAAAACCAAATAAATCACTGCGACCACTAACAATGGGAAAAATTGATCATAAGTACGGCTGCGTATCAAATCCGCGACGCGGGTGACATCAACAATGGTAATATAACCCACAACCGAAGTTTCTTTCAACAACGCAATAAATTCATTGCCTAGCGCAGGAAGAATATTCTTAATGGCCTGCGGGAGTACGATCAACCGCATGACGGCAGCCGATCCCAAGCCCAGGGATTGTCCGGCTTCGGTCTGTCCCTTATCCACCGCCATGATTCCGCTTCGCACCGTTTCCGCAACATACGCGCCCGAGTTAATGCCGAACGCTAAAATTGCCACCGGCACGCCGTTGGTCACAGAAGCGAAAATCGCATAATACATGATCATCAACTGAACGACAACCGGTGTTCCGCGGAAAATCGTGATATACAGACTTAATAACCAGTTCAGCGGCTTCAAACGTCCTGTCTGCGCGCAATATACCCGTATGATAGCGACCAGCGTTCCAATGACGATACCGATCAATGTTGCAAACAGGGCAATCACCAAAGTGTTTCCCAAACCTTTGGCAAACATCATCCATCGATTCTCAGCAATCAACGTATTGTAGAAGCTGTCTCCGATATCCAAAAACCAATCGGATACAGCTTGACCGATATCCGTAAAAATATTTAATGGGAGCAAATTCATCCGCAACCTCCAATATAACAAGTATCAACCCCACATGATGTGAGGTTGATACCAAGCATTATTCTTTTACGACATTATTTTGAATGATTGACAACAAACTCATCGATTTTTCCTTCATCCATCAATCTTTGTAAGGTTTTGTTGATTGCTTCCAGCAAGGTCTCATTTCCTTTTGCTACCGCAATCGCGTACTGTTCCTCTGTGTTGGAACCGTCAGAGTATACCAGTTCAAAAGTTTGAGTGGTAGGCTGTGTAGCCGCAATGTTTTCAGCCGGCAATTTATCAATGACCACCGCATCCAATTTGCCGTTTACCATGTCCTGTGTAGCGTCGATGGCGTTGTTCGCTCTGGTGATGGTAGCGCCGGTATCCTGCAAAACGCCTTTTACCGGATTGCCGTCGTCATCTTTGTAGCCTTCCACTTCATCGGTGATAATGAAGTCACCGGTTGTACCGAGCTGAACACCGATTCTTTTGCCTGCCAAATCTTCTATCGTTTTCACGGTAGAATCTTTAGGTACGATAATATACTGCGTGGAAGTGATGTACTTAAGAGAAAAATCAACTTCTTTTTCCCGCTCCTCGGTAACTGTCATGCCGGCTGCGCCGAAGGATACTTTGCCGGACTGAACAGAAGGGATAACGGCATCAAATTTACCGTCAACGATTTCCAACTCAACACCTAAATCCTTAGCAATCTCAGCGGCGATATCCGCATCAACGCCCACTACTTTGTCGTTCTCCAAATATTCAAAAGGGGGGAACTCGGCATTGGTAGCCATCGTAATTTTTCCGGCTTTTTTAATGGCATCCACAGATTGTTTATCCGCAGCGTTTCCGCAGCCGGAAAGTGCGGCGACGCAAAGAGCAGCCGCCATTGCAAGTGCTAAAATCTTTTTCATTGATATCAATCCTTTCATTCTCTTTATGCGGCTGACATTTTAAATCAGCGGCACAAAGCGGAGGGCTTAAGCAACCCCCTTTTATTATGTAACTCATTGATATTACTTTACCATACTTTGATAAAAAGTGCAAGTGATTTTTGCAAAAAAATACATGAAATCTTTATATTTATGCAATATCACCGATATTATTTGAATAATTATACGATATATGTTGTATAATTATTAATATTGCTGCATAAATATACCTTATTATGCATAGTGGGATGCAAAAAAGATACCTTGGCACAATGTAGCGCATGTCCGGAAAAATCAGACATATCTCCTCCGTAAAGAGAATCTCCCGCCAACGGATGCCCGATGTAAGAAAAATGCACTCTGATCTGATGTGTACGCCCTGTTTCGGTCCATACCTTTACCAACGAATATTTTTCTCCCCGATTTAACACCTTAAAATGTGTAACCGCCTGTTTCCCATGCTCAAAATCCACACATCGCTTGATCGCAGTTCCGCCGACCCGCGCAAGCGGTGCGTCAATCGTCCCTTCTTCCTCCAGTAGTGCTGCTGCCTCAACGGTCTGGCAGCGGCTGCTGACCAGCGCAATGTATTCCTTATTCACTTTGCCGGATAATTTCGAACAACTCAACGCATTCTTTGCAACCACACACAATCCCGTCGTGTCCGCATCCAATCTTGTCACCGGACGAAAGATCAGCTCCTGTCCCGTTTGTATACAATGCGCGGAAAAATAGTTTCCCAAGGTATCGAGCGCATGGTTACGGGAAGGATGCACCGGCATTCCGGAAGGTTTGTCAAACACAATAACGTCGTCATCTTCATAAACTATTTCCACCTTCAAATCCGGATTCGGGGGAATATGCGGCTGATCTTCCAACTGAATTTGAACGATTCCTCCGGCGAAAACAGGATCCACCATGCGAATATGCACCCCATTATACTGCACATATTCCGGTTTCTTTTTCAGAGCAATAATGATCCGTCCCGAATATCCGTGTACCGAACGCAAATATTGCTCCAGTTTTACGCCGTCATATTCCTGCTCAATCGTATAGGTAAATACTCTCATAAAAATCCTCTAAAAAAGAGCTGTTCCAAACCGGAACAGCTCTCCGCGCACGATTCTTTAAATTTTAACCGTCCAGCCAAACTTATCCTCAATTCTTCCCCATTGGATACCGGTTAATTCATCATACAATCTCTGAGAAATTTTGCCGATTTTATTATCATTAATGGTCATGACCAAATCTTTATAACGCAGATGTCCGACCGGAGAAATCACAGCCGCCGTACCGGTGCCAAATACCTCATCCAGCTTGCCGTTCTGGTACGCCTCTACGATTTCATCAATAGAAATGCGGCGTTCCTCGGCTTTCATTCCCCATGAACGCACGATATCAATGCAGGATTTTCTGGTGATACCGGACAGAATACTGCCGTTGCTTAATTCCGGTGTCACTACCACGCCGTCAATGACAAAGAAGATGTTCATGGCGCCGACTTCTTCAATATATTTGCGCTCTACGCCGTCCAGCCACAAAACCTGTGTGTAATTCTGCTCGGCAGCTTCCTGCTGCGAGCGCAAAGAAGCGGCATAGTTTCCGGCGGTCTTTGCCATACCGGTTCCGCCCTTGACGGTGCGAACATAATTGGTTTCCACATAGATCTTGACCGGATCCAATCCTTCCGGATAATACGGTCCCACCGGAGAGAGGATGATCATAAACAGATAGTGATGGGCAGGATGTACCCCTAAATGAGGATCAGTCGCAATAATAAACGGACGGATATACAAGGAAGTGTCCTTGGAAGTCGGAACCCAATCCTGTTCGATTCTGATAAGCTGCTTCAAAGCATCAATGACAAATTCTTCGTC
>JAQXIB010000300.1 GCA_029007575.1 Clostridiales bacterium
CACCCAGTCAACTCCGATTTCTTTTGCGGCATCCAGCACCTTTTGAATGTCGATTTTTCCCTCGCCGATCGAGGTAAGGTTTTCTCCGTCACCATCTTTTAAATGAATCAGCGGCAAAGCATCCCGATGCTCCAACATGTACTGCGGCGTATTCACCCCGGCATGAGCAGACCAGTAAGTGTCAAGCTCCATCACGATCTCTTCGTTGGTCTTCGCCATCAATGTATCCAGCAGATAAACGCCGTTTTCTTTCTGAAATTCCGCGCTGTGATTGTGATATCCTAAAACCAATCCGTTGGCTGCAAATTGCTCCTTGACCGCCAAAAATTGCTCAGCCAACTTTGCAGCAGATGCGGCATCCGGCATTTCATACCACGGAACAATGACATATTTAGAGCCTAAAGTCTGATTGATCGCTATTGTTTCCTCTGTTTTTTCGAACACATCCTGTGCAGGCGTATGGGTACTGCTGCACACTAATCCCAGCCGGTCCAGATGCGAACGGATCTCCTCAGCGCTAAGGCCGTAATATCCGGCAAACTCTACGCCTTGAAATCCTAATTTGGCTACATATTCCAACACACCGACAAAATCCTTTTCGCTCTCGGCACGCAAAGAATATAACTGAATGGATAATTTCATACCGATATAATCCTCCGTAATTTTATTGGAAACAAAATCTGTCTAGTTTAAATATACCGGTTTTCCGGTCTTGGCGCTTTCATAAATCGCTTCCAAAATCTGTGTAACCACGAAAGCCTGCTCCGGTTTCACCACAACATCGGTACCTTTTTTGATTGCATTATAGAAAACCTGAGCTTCGATTTCTTCCGGTTTTCCTCCGCCCGCGCCGTCAAAGAAGGCTACGCCGCCGGCACTGAGATCCGGTTTTTCGATGTTCTGTTTGTTATATTTGATATTATTGATCCGCAAGCCGTCCTTCATATCTGCGCCGGCTTTGGTGCCGCAAAGTACAGTAGATGCTTCCTGGAAGTCCAAAATATTCAACGCCCAACTGGATTCCAGAACGATGGTAGCACCATTTTCCATGACTATGTATCCGAATGCGGAATCTTCAACGGTATATTCTTTCGGATCCCAATCTCCCCAAGCATTGCCGCTTTCTTTTTGATCACCCAACTTTTTAAACACCGATCCCACGACCATCTTGGGTTTATAGTTGTCCATCATCCACAAAGTCAGATCCAACGCATGGGTACCAATATCGATCAACGGACCGCCGCCCTGCTCATATTCATTCAGGAAAACGCCCCAAGTCGGAACCGCTCTTCTGCGCAAAGCAAGCGCTTTTGCATAATAGATCTCGCCCAGATCATCATTTTCACAAGCGCGTTTCAAATAAGCGGAGTCCGCTCTGTATCTGTTCTGATAACCGATGGTCAAAATCTTGCCGGTTTCTTTTGCTGCGTCCACCATTTTCTTTGCTTCCGCTGCGTTGATCGCCATTGGTTTCTCGCAAATAACATGTTTGCCGGCATGCAGCGCATCTACTGTAATAAAGCTGTGCGAACGGTTCGGCGTGCAAACATGAACCGCAACAATAGAATCATCCTTGAGCAATTCTTTGTAATCGGTATATACCTTTGCATCCTCTGTACCGAATTTTTTCTTTGCATCTTCCGCTTTTTCCTTGATGATGTCACAAAACGCAACGATTTCCACATCTCCGAGCGACCGAATTGCCGGCATATGTTTGCCGTTTGCAATTCCTCCGCATCCGATCACACCAACTTTGATTTTTTCCATAATTCATTCTCCTTTATCATTTTAATTATACGGTTTCCCGCAATAATAAATTGTGCGGCAGCAAAATATTGCGATTGACACAATTAATATTCTTCATTTTATCCAACAGCAGACCTACTGCATTCTGCCCCAACTCAATCTGTGGCTGAGCAACGGTCGAGAGCGAAGGCGTATACACAGAGGAAACCGAGATGTTATCAAAACCGATCACCGCAATGTCCTCCGGGACCCGCACCGAATGGGAAAGAAAATAACGCATGGCACCGATCGCTATCGTATCCGCCACCGCAAATATGGCGGTCGGACGATCCTGTAAATTTAGGATGATTTCCGCCGAACGCATACCGCTGCTGTAACTGAAAGTATCCGAAAAAACATACTCTTCTCTATAAGGAATATGATACTGCTCCAGCGCTCTGCGGTATCCATGAAGCCGCTCTCTGGAAGAAACAAAACCTTGGTTGGAGCCCAAAAAGGCGATCTTGCGATGTCCTTTTTGAATGAGCGCGCAGGTCGCATCATATCCCGCCTGCTCATTGTCGATCGTCACACAGGAAGTATGCGACCCGTCAATTTTTTCACAACACTGCACAATCGGATAATTTTTGCCCAACCGGTTGATAGCCGTGCTGGATAAAGTGGAAGATAAAAATATCGCTCCGTCTGCCAGCTTGGTTTTCAACAATGTCAGATACTTTTCTTCAATTTCATTATCCGCATTTGTCATGCAAACCATAGTGTTATAAGAAAACTGATGCGCTTCCGACTGTATCCCCCGTAAAATCCGGTTATAAAACTGATTGGAAGCGGTGGGAATTAAAACCAATATGTTGTTGGTAGCCGATTTGCGCAGATGATTTCCCAGCATATTCGGCATATAATCCAATTGACGAATTGCATTTTTGACGCGTTTTACTGTCTGCGGAGCTACAACACTCTCATCATTCAGCACACGGGACACCGTTGCCACCGATACTCCGGCTATTTTTGCCACATCCTTGATGGTCGCCATAGCTGCTCCTTTCCCCAACATGTAACGGATTACATCCATTTGTAAAAAAATTCGTTCCATCCCGTTTTCATCTGACCGGATTTCGTTTTCTCAAATAGCCTCTCATAAAACAGCAATGTAACGGATTACATTTGTGATTATAACACACCTTTTCATTTAATTCAAGCGTAATATTGCCAAAACGCACCAATCTTTTTTGGCAATAAGCAACAATCATCTGACATCAAATCACAGAAAGCGCCGCAAGGAAATCCGCGGCGCTTTCTGTGGCGAAATGATCATATTACCCCAGACGGCAATCAAGATCAGTCCAAATACCTCAGTTCAAACTGTTCTGCCGTCATAGGTTCTGCATAATAGCTTCCCTGTGCCTGTTCACATCCGACATTTTGGAGCAGCTCCAATTGTTTCTGAGTTTGTACGCCGCCGCAGCTAATGCCGAATCCCATTTCTTTCATCATCGACACAAAATGTTTGATGATCGTATTGGTATATAGCACCCGGCTATTATATCCCAAAAAGTCATCCGACAACTTAATACTGTTTGCCGGAACAGAAATAATATGTTTCAGCGGTGATTCTCCGAAGCCGAAACGATCCACTGACACACGAAAACCTCGTTTCATCAACTTATTCATCAGTTGTCTCAGCGGTACCGGATTGCTGCCAAAATCCTGTTCCGCAAAACTGAATTCCAGATAAGACAGCGGAACCCCATGCTGCTGGCACAAAGCACAGATAGAGGCTGCAC
>JAQXIB010000301.1 GCA_029007575.1 Clostridiales bacterium
TTGTTCGAACGGCTTTCGCCGTACAAACCAAGAAAAATCCGAAATTTCGGATTTTTCTTGGTTCAGACATTCTTTGATGTAAACACAGATTTCGATTTCAGAATGAAATCGAAATACAAAGTGCAAGGTTTTCTCAAAAAACAATCAAAAACCTTGCACTTTGCCAATTCAAAAACAGCGGCAAAATGCTTTGCTATCGTTGTTTTTGAATTGTTCAGCAGACATTAAATAGAATCTGCAACAAAAAAAGTAGAGCATATTTGGAGAACATCCGTTGAAATGGAAACGATGAGTAACCATAAACGGAGGGCCAAATATGCTCTACACTTATTGTACCGAAAATTGTCGAGATTCTATGCGACCGATATGATAAAAAGTCACGATGGATTTTAGTATAAAAATCTTTGTTTGCTGCGTGACAGTTCTTTTGGTATCCCACTTTTTTCTGCATTGTGCCTTCTTAGGTATTCGAATCAGTGTTTTTTACCATTTTGTTTTTATTCGATTTTTTGCGACAGATTAAAATGACGGCGCATCCGGAAATTACAAATACGATAATCAGCAGCGCGATCAGCCACCGAAAATCCGAAGAATAAGGGGTAGGAGAGGGCGCCTTGGAGGAGGTGGAATCCGGTACTTGCTGCTTTAACAGATAAGGATTGGAACAGTATTTGATGGAAGTTAACGCAATAATGGCAAGCTCGGTTGCTTCCAAATCACTTTGAGAATCAGACGTGTATTTTTTAAATCCGCCGTCACTTCCCAAGAAAGCAAGAAGAATTTCATCTAAACTTTTTCGGTTATTGATAAAGCGGGAATCATCCACATTGATCTTTAGTGAATTTAAGGCGATGATAATTTGGCTGACCGTGTTGCAGCTTTCTTCTAAGAATGCTGACTGTTTTTGCTTGTCGGATTGCATGGTTTGTAAATATTCCACGCCTTTTTTCAGTGCCGACCGAATAGGATCGTCACTGCTGTATCCCGAAAGCGCAGTAAGTGCCAGACCGGTAATTTCTAAAGTGTTGTCATTTTCATCCAGTATTTGAAAGGAGCCGTTTTCCAACTGCCTTTTCAGCAGAGATTGACATAAAATATCTCTTGTTAGGATGGATTTGTCGGGAATGGAATACGCGTTGCTGTCCAAAGCAATTAAAGTATAAGCCAGCGCTTTGGTCGGGCTGTTTTCAACGTCGGCAAAACCGGAAATCTGATCGATTAAGTTGCTCCCTTGTACATTTGATGCGTTTACACCACAAAAAGTAGCGTTGAGCGTATTCATTGCCAGCGGGTACAGTTGTGTATATGTAGTAATCTTAGCGATATCATTCATAAACATTACATATTCCTGTGTCCCGGCAGATTTTCCCGCGCCGCCTAAGGCGACAAAATACATTTTTCCTTCTTCTTTGCTTTTCAGCCAGTCGCATGCATTGTTTAGAATGCTGTTCAGCTCACTGCTCCACTCGGAAGAAATCGATTGTGTCTGCTGGTTGGCTTTTTTGGAGGAAGTTTGGCGGGAAACGGCTGAATTGGTGCTGGAGGAAGCTATCGCTACACCTGAACTTGCAGAAACGGTACCTTGGTCGGAAGAATCGGCAGAAGAGACCGCCTCGCTGTCGGGGTCGGCATCGGTGGGAAGGGTGCTGGATAATAATTCATCGCTGTTGACATGATCGGATGATTCTTGTGAAGATATGGTTGAGATCATGGAGCTTGAGGTGCTTGGTACAGACGCACCGTCTGAAGCTGTATCAGGTTCTGCAAAAACCGGTGCAGTTCCCAATAACGCTATGATTAATAAAACTGCAACACTTTTTCTGCTTTTTTGCGGGATCATTGTTACAAACCATTCCTTTCACCTGAACAGGGGATAACGTTACACAGCTTACTGCCAATTTGCGATCGACCTGAAAATATACTTTTACTATTAAATTATAGTATAAAAGCTTGAAATAGTCTAGTTGTTTTTATATAAAAAGTATGAAAAATATTTTGTTATATATTGCCAGATTCGGATTTTCCGTTATTTTCCTGTGTGAAATGTGCTTTTTCCTCCTTCTTATAGTAATGGCAGCCACCTACTGCGGTACTGCTTATTTCCGGAATAAAATTTAAATTGCAAAAGCCGTCTTTTTGATATACGCAATCGGTATTGCAAGAAATCATATTCATCGCATAAATTCCTTTCAATCTGACAATTTTATTCTATGGGAACGAATGATGTATCGTATTTCTCTCAAACATCATTTCTATGCTTTTGCAAAGAATATTTAATGCTCACTGAACAATTCAAAAACAACGATAGCAAAGCATTTTGCCGTTGTTTTTGAATTGGCAAAGTGTAAGGGTTTTGATTGTTTTTTGAGAAAACCTTGCACTTTGTAATTCGATTTCATTCTGAAATCGAAATCTGTGTTTGCATCAAAGAATGTCTGAACCAAGAAAAATCCGAAATTTCGGATTTTTCTTGGTTTGTACGGCGAAAGCCGTTCGAACAAATCAAATTTTTGATTTGTTCAGTAGACATTATTTACGTAATTGAGAAAGAGATAATCATAAAATTATTCTGTAAGGAATATGAGGGAATATTCATGGATCATGTTTTATTTTTAAAATCGAAAGTCTGTTTGAAATC
>JAQXIB010000302.1 GCA_029007575.1 Clostridiales bacterium
CTCCCAACGATATGGGGCTTATGATAGTGCTTGGCGTTGCGGTTGTGGTTATTATTGCGGCAGTAATCGGTATTGTTATTGTTCTCGGAAAGAAAAAGAAGTAAATAAAACGCTTAAAGCCCGAAAGGAATTTTCCTTCCGGGCTTTGTTATTCTTCCCTATCTCACAACCCTGTGCCTGCACATTCCGGTTTTACCGCACTCGTGACAGGTAAGTCTGCGCTTGGTTAAGGTGTGATAGCCCTTGACGTACTCTCCCATTGTGGGAACGAAAAGCGCCTTGCAGTGGGGACACTCGTAATAACCCGCCCTGACTTCAAGAGTTGCCGCTGCGCCGATACCCGCAGCCGCCACAGCCAAGGCGACTGCAATAACAGCTGCACGGGCAATAACCGGCAAATCAATATACGCCGCTATTACAACAAGCGCCACAACTGCAATTACCGTGATTAAACCGCAGATTACGGACAGCGCCATTCTTTTCCTGTTTTCCTGATTTTCCTGCACTAAGTTCATCATATTCTCCTCCGCTTTCTTCTTGTATTCGGTTTCTTCGATTTTCTCCCCGGTAAGCAGCTCATTTACTGTTATGTGCAGCTCCTCGCAGAGGGGCAGCATAAGCGAAACCTCGGGAAGCCCCTTTCCGCACTCCCACTTCGATACCGTCTTATCGCTGATGAAAAGTGCGTCGGCAAGCTGCCGCTGGGTAATGCCAAGGGCTTTTCTTGTTTCGGAAATGAATTTCCCGATTTTTATCTGGTCCATTCGGTTTCCCCCTTTCTGCCTTTATTTTATATGACGAACCGGAAAAAGAACACCCACGAAGCGTAGAGTTTGCCCTTTTTGGGGCATTTCTGCGGGGCGGAGAATCTTGTTTTTGCCTTTTTAGGGCATTTTAGCATAATCGGCGGGTTATGTCAACCTGCCACAAAAAAGACAGCAAAAAACGGAGCCGCATTTGGGGCGTTCACTTAGGGATTATTGAAAACAACGATATTTTTTGAGCGACGTCCTCAAGCGGTACCAAACAGAAAGACCACACTCTGACTTCAATGTCAGCAGTGTGGTCTTTTTCTGATTTAGGCATTCTCTCCGCGGGTTGCAGAATCAGCTGTGTGGCAATTTGCGTTATGTGTCCCTGAATTACTGATCGTTCGTTATATGAAACAAATGAATTTCGATCTTTCTGAAATAGCGATTTGAAATTTCTCTGTTATAGTATTACCGTTTTCCGATTAATACCAATATTTGTTTTCCCCTAATTGTTTTTCCCAGTTTATACGCCCGACCAACTGTTTGATACTTAGAAGTACAATCCTGAATAGGCTAAGCTGGTGACTCAGTGTAATGAGAATGATTCATCATTTAGGGTAAGTTGTTCCCTATTACACAGTATTCTTCCAGGAGTACGCTTTCAGGAACACTTTCTTTGCTCAAAAACTTCTTTTGACAACTCGGACAAATAAGCATATTCAAACGCTTGGTGCTTCCGTCCGTTTTACAGACAGGTGTTGCAGAAACTCTCATTTGAGCGTGATCAAATGGGCATACATGCGTTTTCTTCTCTAACCAGAAAAATTCCACTGTCTTATATGGTGTTTCTGATTTGTTGGAACTCGTCCATGCGCTTGTCACAGTCATCTCCTGCGCTGGCGGACGCATGGGACGATGTATTTGCACATCTACCGCCGTATCCTCACTTCGAATTTCATAACATTTTTCGGGCAAACCATACACATTTACGCTTTGGTGACCTGTGGAAAATGTGTTGTCTTCCAAATATGTGGGACTGCCAAACATCAATTTTTCCAGATTCGTTGTAAGCAGTTCAGTATAGCAGCCGCCTTGTTTTACCAATTGTTCAACGCGCTTTACAAGGCGAAGGTTTTGGATATTATCCGTATTATCATCCGGCATGATTAAGAACAAGTAGTCTTTTGCTCTGCTGATTGATACATTGATAATATTTCGCTTGTTAAGGAACATTTCTGGACTTGCCGAAATGGATGGTGGAGTGTTGAGGACAACAAATATTGCATCACATTCGTCCCCTTGAAAACCATGAATCGTTCCAACCTGAATATCCACAGCAGAAGGGATATCCTTGGAGCAAATCAATTTTTCGATTAAATCAGCCTGCGCACGATATGGAGCAATTATGCCGATTCTAAAAGGCTCACCAGGATTAGCCACTGCATATTTCTCTGCGAAATAATGAGCAAATTCAAATGTAAACAGTGCTGAATATACCTGATAAGAACTGCTGTGCTGAAGTCTCTTGCAGCGGTAAATACTCTCGTATTTACTTACAGGAAATTTTATCAGGTTGAGCGGCTCTACTTTCAGGTCAATATTCAGTGGTTTGCGTGATATTTCACTACGATGATGCTTCAAAATACCACCGTATGCAAATTGGCTGAATATTGAGCCTACCGAAGGAATACTTCTATATTGCGTGGTCAACAATTCAACCTTGTAATCATACGGTATAGTATGCGGATCTGTGAACGAGTTTAGTTTGACCATGGTGTAGATATTTTCGTTGCGCCACAAATCAACTGATGTAATTGGCTCTATCTGGAAAGGATCACCTGCGATAATAAATTTCTTTGGGGTTTTCTTGTACAACGGATAAATTATATTAACAATAGGAATCATTGATGCCTCATCAATAATAATATAGTCCCAATTCATCCCATTCAAGAAAATTCTGGAACCCTGTGGCATAAAGAAATCATACGGGAATCTTGCAATCGTAGTTATTGTAACATTCTTACTTAAAGTACGAATATCAAAAGATTTATCGCGAAATACGGGGCTACTTTCAATCCCTTCATCTCCAGTACCACCAAAGCGGACAAGCCAATCGCTGTAGGAGGTATCTTTGCTCATGACATCCATGATTCTTCGTACAAGCACATCGGCAGATTTGTTAGTAGGTGTAAGAACCAATACCTTTGGCATTTCCGTCCCTTGCATTAACGGTACAATAACATTTCGTGCCAAATGTGTAGTTTTACCAGTACCAGGAGGACCGAAAACAAACTCAATATT
>JAQXIB010000303.1 GCA_029007575.1 Clostridiales bacterium
AATCAACGGTCCTGTTGTCACCGTTAAAGACAGCAAGGATTTCTCCATGCTTGAAATGGTGTATGTGGGAAACAAACGTCTGATCGGCGAAGTTATCAGCGTAAACGATAAAATCACTACCATACAGGTATACGAATCCACGACCGGACTGTGCCCGGGCGAGCCGGTGGAACCCACCGGCGCTCCGATGTCCGCTCATTTAGGCCCGGGAATATTGTCCAATATCTTTGACGGTATCGAACGTCCGCTGAAAAAAATCGCAGAGCAATCAGGCGCTTTTATTTCAGAAGGAAGTAATGTTCCCTCTTTGGATACCGAAAAACAGTATGAAGTCACGGTTACCGTAAAACCGGGTGACTACCTCAAGGGTGGAGATATCTATGCCACATGCCCCGAAACAGCACTGATCCTCCACAAATGTATGCTTTCTCCTTATTTGGAAGGTGAAGTGGTCAGTGTGAAGCCAAATGGCTCCTATACCGTTAACGACACCGTTGTAACCATCAAAAAGTCAAACGGAGAAACCGAAGATTTAACGCTCTGTCAAAAATGGCCGATCCGTCGGGCGCGTCCGGTAAAAGAGCGGAAGCCGATCACTAAGCCGCTGATCACGGGACAACGTGTCATTGATACCCTTTTCCCGATTGCCAAAGGCGGTACCGCGGCGATTCCGGGCGGATTCGGAACCGGAAAAACAATGACACAGCACCAGCTTGCAAAATGGTGTGATGCAGATATCATCGTCTACATCGGATGCGGCGAGCGCGGCAACGAAATGACGCAGGTTCTTGACGAGTTCTCCCATCTGATCGACCCGAAATCTCAAAAAGCATTGACCGACCGTACCACATTGATCGCCAACACCTCAAATATGCCGGTGGCGGCTCGTGAAGCCTCTATCTATACCGGTATCACTTTGGCGGAGTATTACCGTGACATGGGCTATCACGTCGCAATTATGGCGGATTCCACCTCTCGTTGGGCGGAAGCGCTTCGTGAGATCAGCGGCCGTTTGGAAGAAATGCCTGCCGAAGAAGGCTTCCCGGCATATCTGCCGTCCCGACTGTCCGAGTTCTATGAGCGCGCCGGCTATATGGTCAATTTAAACGGAACGGAAGGCTCAGTTACCATCATCGGCGCCGTTTCTCCGCAGGGCTCTGACTTTTCGGAACCGGTTACCCAAAACACCAAACGTTTTGTCCGTTGTTTCTGGGCTTTGGACAAATCCCTTGCTTATGCCAGACACTACCCTGCCATCAACTGGATGACCAGCTACAGCGAATATCTGGATGATTTGAGCAACTATTACAATACGCAGGTCGGCCGAGATTTTCTGAAATGCCGTCAGCAGATATCCAATTTGCTTGCGCAGGAAGCACAACTGATGGAGATCGTAAAATTGATCGGCTCAGATGTTTTGCCGGATCATCAAAAGCTGGTGATCGAAATTGCCAACGTCATCCGTGTCGGTTTCTTGCAGCAAAACGCTTTCCATCAGGATGATACCTTCGTGTCCATGGAAAAGCAGCTAAAAATGATGCAGGTGATCCTATATCTGTACAAGCAGGCACAGCGATATATCGCCAAGCAAATTCCGATTTCTTTAATCACCGAAACCGGTCTGTTTGATAAGTTGATTAAGATCAAATATGATGTTCCGAATGACAAACTGGAATTATTCGATAACTATTACAAAGCCATTGACGAAGCATTGTCAAATCTTGTGCAAGCTTAAAGGAGGGACACGTTATTATGAGTATGCAATATATCGGTTTAAATGAAATAAACGGTCCTTTGGTAGTGCTTGACCATGTGAAAAACGCAAGCTTTGACGAAATCTGTGAGCTATCTCTGAACGACGGAACGAAACGATTGGGCCGTATCGTCGAAATCCAAGGCGAAAAGGTCGTTATTCAGGTTTTTGAGGGTACCAACGGTTTGTCTCTGAAAAATACACGCACAAAGCTGACCGGACATCCGATGGAAATGCCGCTTTCTCCCGAGGTTCTCGGAAGGATTTTCAACGGTGCCGGCAAGCCGATTGATGGGCTGGGAGCAATCTACCCGGAGAAGTTCGCTGATATTAACGGAAAACCTTTGAATCCGGTTTCCCGTACCTATCCCCGAAATTACATCCGTACCGGCATTTCTTCCATTGACGCACTGATGACATTGATCCGCGGACAAAAGCTACCGATCTTTTCCGGCTCCGGTATGAGCCACAATAAGCTGGCGGTACAGATTGTCCGTCAGGCAAAAATTGCCGACGACAGCGGACAAAAATTCGGTGTTGTTTTTGCAGCGATGGGCGTCAAAAATGACGTTGCCGATTATTTCCGCCGCTCTTTTGAGGAATCCGGTGTTCTCCAAAAAGTTGTCATGTTCTTGAATTTATCCAATGATCCGATCATCGAAAGAATCCTGACACCGCGATGCGCGTTGACCACGGCAGAATATTTGGCATATGAGCATAATATGCATGTACTGGTCATCATGACCGATATGACCTCTTATGCCGAAGCTTTGCGGGAATTTTCCTCCTCCAAAGGAGAAATTCCGGGCAGAAAGGGATATCCCGGATATCTTTATTCCGATCTAGCTTCGCTATATGAACGTGCCGGCATCGTCAACGGCGCGGAGGGTTCCGTTACCCAAATTCCGATCCTCACTATGCCGAACGATGACATTACACATCCTGTTCCAGACTTGACCGGATACATCACCGAAGGACAGATCGTGCTGGACCGTACCTTGGATCAAACCGGTGTTTATCCGCCGATCTCCATTCTTCCTTCCCTGTCCCGTTTGATGAAAGACGGCATCGGAGAGGGATACACAAGAGCAGACCATTCAGCCTTATCTAATCAGTTATTTGCCGCCTATGCCAAGGTTGCGGACGCCCGTTCTCTGGCCTCGGTTATCGGTGAGGAAGAATTATCGCCTACCGATAAGCTGTTTATCACTTTCGGAAAAATGTTTGAAGAGCATTTCCTGAACCAGGAATTTGACGAAAACAGAACCATCGATCAAACACTGGATCTAGGTTGGGATCTGCTTTCCTTACTGCCGAGAGAAGCATTAGATCGTATCGATTCCACCCTGTTAGACCGGTATTATGATCCGAAGCGTGCCGATCGCTTTAAAGATATCGTAAAAGAGCACTAATACTAAAATCTAATGAAACGCTTAATTTTCATCGCGTCACATATCAGATTTTGCCGTTGACATCCGCGCAAAATCAGAAAGGAATGGCATTTCAATGGCGGAACAAGTTTTCCCTACCAAGGGTAATTTAATAAACACCAAAAAATCCTTATTGCTGGCAAGGCTGGGCTATGAGTTAATGGATCGGAAACGTAATATTCTGATTCGGGAAATGATGACATTGATCGATACTGCAAAATCCATCCGCGGCGAGATCGAAGAAACCTATACGGCAGCATATGCAGCTTTGCAGAGAGCAAACATTACGCTTGGTATCTGCGAAGAAATCGCCAATACCGTTCCGATCGAAAACGGCGTTAAAATTAGCTACCGCAGCGTAATGGGCGTGGAAATTCCCCATGTTGAAATCGATACGGAGCCGCCCAAAATTCATTACGGTTTTTCGGCAACCAACTCACAGCTTGATATCGCTTATATCTCTTTCGATAAAGCAAAGCATTTGACCGTAGTTCTTTCCGAGCTGGAAAACAGCGTATACCGGCTGGCCAATGCAATCAAGAAAACGCAGCGCCGCGCCAATGCGCTGAAAAATATTATTATTCCCCGTTTTGAAAGCACAGTTAAATTTATTTCTGATTCACTGGAAGAAAAAGAACGGGAGGAATTTTCCCGCATGAAAGTGATCAAAGTCGTCAAAAAGAAAAAAGAAAACGAATAGGCAAACAGCCCGCAGAGATCTTCTGCGGGCTGTTATTTTTTAGCGAAAGAACAGATCAAACGAACCGATTGATCAATAGCGTTTAACCGTTCATGCCTGAAAATTTCTGTTTTGCCTGGTCAATTTTCGTCTGTTCAGCCGGAGGTACCTGATACCAACCACGTTTGCTCATCTCATCAAATACATCAGCTTGAATTTGGTGCTCTTCACTCAGGATAGACAAAAATTCGTTTCTGATGCCCGGAGTCGCGCATTCATTTGCAAAAGTATTATAATCATCCGTCAGCATTTTTTGAGAAATCAAAGCGTCATTCATCATTTCTTTATCATCAAACGTCTGTGTGTTAATCTTGATTTCCATGATTTATCCATCCTTTCAACAATACGCTAATTCAACTGCCCCATCAACCGGCAAAAATGATTCTGGTGTTTTGCGGCAATCTGCTCGCATTTTGTTTTCAACTGCGGATCTGTACATGCCTGGGAATACATTTTATATTTTTTGATCATCGTCTGTTCCAGAGAAAGCTGATCCTCTATTGCAGACAATTCTTTTGCAGATAAGGTTGCCATACGATCACTCCTCAACAAAATATATGAAAATTTTCCGTTTGGCTTTTATCTTTATTTTTGAAAGACAAACAATAAATTTTCAATAGTATTATCTGCTTTTTTTCATTTTCTATTCTTTTTCGGATTTCACTTTATTTTAAAAAATGCAAAATCGGAACAGACCAAATAAAATTGCATATTATGGTAACAGGCTAACCGCTTTTATACGGAGCGATCGGTCTAAAAAAATCCACCTGCCAAATACAGCAATATTTTTATAAAATAAAACGCAGAAAGGATGAATATGATTGTGAATTGTGTAAATATAACAGAAAATTGCGATCTGCCGATCGCGATGGCATATGTTCCGATGCAGAAATGGCGCAACATCTATGATCCAGAAGTAGGATTTGACCGGGGAACGATTTTTGAAGAATTGGATAAGCCTTTTCTGGGTGAGGAGGTCACGCCGAAATGAACGAACGACAAAAACTGTTAAACCGCGTTCAGATATGCGGATTTGTGTTAGATGACGTTCGCCTGTATTTAGATTCCCATCCATGTGATCAAGCCGCCTTGGATTATTATAAAAAATACATCGAGATGAAAGAACAGGCCACCAAAGAATACACTTCCAAATTCGGCCCGCTTATGGCGAACGACAACGTATATACAGATAAATGGACTTGGGTAGAAGAACCCTGGCCATGGGAAAGAGGTGTCTAAAGTATGTGGGTATATGAAAAGAAATTACAATATCCGGTCAAAATAACCAGACCGAATGCGTCACTTGCTAAAGTGATCGTCTCTCAGCTTGGCGGGCCGGACGGCGAAATGGGCGCTGCGACCCGTTATTTAAGTCAACGCTACTCTATGACATCCGGTGAAACAAAAGGAATGCTAACCGATATCGGCACCGAGGAACTGGCACATATTGAAATGATTTCAGCGATTTTATACCAACTGACCCGTGATCTGACAATAGATCAAATCAAGGCCGGCGGATTTGACACCTATTTCGTAGATCATACGACCGGTATTTATCCGCAGGCAGCCTCCGGTGTTCCCTTCTCAGCGGCCACTCTACAATCGACCGGTGACCCGATCGCAGATTTAAACGAAGACTTGGCAGCAGAACAAAAAGCACGCGTTACCTATGACAACATCCTGCGTTTAGCAGATGATCCGGATGTACGAGATGCCATCAAGTTTTTAAGAGAACGCGAAATCGTACACTATCAACGTTTCGGTGAAGCGTTGCGCCACACCACAGAAGGTCTTAACAGCAAAAACTTTTATGCCTTTAATCCTGCTTTTGACACCAATCGAAAGAAATCACGCTAACACCGAATATCATTTTTCTGAACATCAAGCACCATGGGAATCGCCGACGCGACTCCCATGGTGCTTGCGCATTTTCAAAGATTCTCGTTCACTTTATTTCATTATAACCCGTACCAAAAGTACATTCCAAATCCATCTCCGGAATAGTCAGCTTCAGCAACGAACCGGTATTTTTATCCACCTGTAATTCAAAATTTCCGTTGTCATTTTCCCCTTTCAGCACCACCGTTTTACCGCTTTTTTTCATCGATATGCCACTGCCCCGCGCCGCTGTGTCCACCGCTTTCACAATAGCAGATGTCATCGCATTCGCAAGCAGGCTGTCATCATCCATTTTCACGGTCATACCCAAATAGCTGATTTGGAGATCACTGCCGTTATATTGGAAATTCATGCCGTTGAGCGCTTTCGGCGAAATCAGCGTAATATTACAAACGCCATCCCCGATCCGGTTAATATCCGCAGTGGCTTCGATATCTCCGAAATGAATATTCGCTTTCGCTGTAAATCCTTGTTCTAAATTCAGCGGCACAATATCATCTGCATTGTTTCCGTTGCTGCTACACACCCAAAATACGCCTATCAACACTAACAAGATGACAATGGCAACAATAACATATTTCCATTTGATTTTTGTGACCGCATGCAATACAATCATTCCTATCTATTCATAGATTGAAACAGCAATGGCAATTCTGCAATCATATCGCTCGGAAGCATACCGTATTGCGAACGTTTTTCCGCCGTTCGGTCACCGCACAAGCCATGCAGATACACGGCGGCGGCAGCAGCCAAGGACGGCTCAATTCCCTGCGCCGCAAATGCCGCGATCATCCCCGCCAGCATATCACCGCTGCCTCCCCGCGCCATGCCGGGATTGCCGGTAGTATTCAAATACAATTCGCCGGTTGGAAGCGCAATAATCGTTGCCGCATCCTTCAAAACCAGCACCACATTCCATTGCTTCGAAAAATCGCGTGCAATTCGGAACGCATCCGCTTTGATTTCGGCTATCGTCTTTTTCGTCAGTCGCGACATCTCGCCCATATGCGGAGTTAAAATCACAGGCACTTTTGCTGTTCTAATTATATTTATGTCGTGACTAAGGCAATTTATGCCATCTGCATCAATAATGATAGGAGAAATACTGTTTTCTAACACGGTACGCAAAACCGCAATGGTATTTTCCGAAACACCCATTCCGCAACCGATCAGGCAAGCGGAAGATTTCAACAATACAGTGGCCAGTTCACGCAGGGACTCCGAGCTGATTTGTCCATCGTCAGTGGCAGCACACCGCAAAAAAGTTGCTTCGCAAAAATGAGATGCCGCAATATCTACCACCGAATCCGTAGATGCCAAAGTAACGATGCCTGCTCCGCTGCGCAGCGCCGCCAAAGTGGAGATGACTGCCGCACCCGACATATTTTTACTGCCGGCAATGTTCAGCAGCCTGCCGTAGTTTCCTTTATGGCTGTCCGCTTTTCTGACCGGCAATGCAGTATCGATGATGTTCTCGTCCAGCAAGGTAAGCAAAAAGCCCATATCGGCAAAACAAGAATCCTCTATTCCGATATGTACGGTATCCACTTCCGCACAAATATGACGGGATTGCGGTAAAATATGCGCCGTCTTCATTGCGGCAAATGCCACGGTAATATCCGGACAAAACGTGCTCTGATCCGCCTCTCCGTTGTCGCTGTTTAAACCGGAGGGCATATCCAAAGAAATCTTTTTCGCTGTTGTGTGATTCGCAATACCAAACAGCTCCGCAACATTATCAGGCAGTACACCGTGGAAGCCGGTACCGAATACGGCATCCACAATTACCTCACATTGATTAATGCGATCGTGGATCGTCTCGTCATCATCCACTCCGAGCATGAGAATTTCCACCTCAAGAGCCGTCAGTGTATCATACATCGTCCGCGCGTCATCCGTTCTGGGAAGCCCGGTGATGATCACGGTCGTAACACAATTTTGCTCCAACAGCTTTCTGGCCACCACAAATCCGTCGCCGCCATTATTCCCTGTTCCGCAAAGCACCACAAAACGGTTTTCTTCCAAACCGATCTTTTCCCGAATCACGCGGTAAGCAGCAGAACCGGCATTTTCCATGAGCCTAAGATACGGAATTCCGCCATCATTGGCATTTTTTTCCGCTTGTTTCATTTCAGCCGTACTGACAATTCGTAAAGCCTGCAACATGATATTTTCCTCCTTAATCGCCTTGTGTTTTCTTCTGTTCCGGATATCCCCATCCGTCAATTCCGGCACGCCGCATCGCACCGAAAATGCGGTATGTAATTCCGTCATTTTCTTTTTCTTTCATTCTTAAAAATTCCTTCATATCCTGTCTGGCAGTATTCCCGTCGGCAGGACATTTACTTTTCACGATCGGCAAATTGTTTTTCACCGCCGCTCTGCGCACCTCTTTTTCGGGAGCAAAAACCATCGGGCGAATCAGCCACAGCTTCTTTCGCGACAGATAGCTTTTCGGAGAAAAACAACCGATTCTCCCTTCATTAAACAGATTCATCATAAACGTTTCCACCGCGTCATCATAATGATGCCCCAAGGCGATTTTATTGCATCCTGCCTCAACCGCCGCATCGTGCAAAGCACCCCGCCGCATACGGGCACAAAGACTGCACGGACTGGTTTCCTGCCGCACATCAAATACTATTTCACCGATCTGTGTCCGCTTTAAAATATAGGGAATATTCATTTCTTCACATAGCTGCGCAATGGAGCTGTAATCTCCCTGTACACCGTTAAAACCCGGGTCAAGCGTGATCGCCACAATATCATAATCTATCCCAATAAATCGTTTCAGAAGATATAAGCCCCGCAGTAAAACCACTGAATCTTTCCCGCCGGATACGCCGACTGCCACTTTATCTCCGTCCTGCAGCAGATCAAACTCCTGAATCGCTTTTCGCATATACCCCAACATTTTTTGCATAATCAAATTTTCTTCCTTCCATAAATCGCTCAATTAGCCGTTTATTACCTGTTTCCTCAGAATATTATAACATAAACTACTTGCGCAGCGCAGCGAGCAGTGTTTCAATGTTTTTAAAAGCGCATCGTGCTTTTAAGGTTATTATATAATAAGAATGTCGTTCATTCAAGTGTACATTTCAGGAAAACCGAGAAAAAATAAAACTGAAATGGTTTTTAAGAAACAGAGAGATTTTGCGTAAATGAAAGAGATATTGAGAGAAATACGGCTGTAATTTAAAAAATCGGCGTTTTTACTCTTGACAAACTTTTCGGCAGCCGATATAATATAAAACGTTGTATGAAGAATGGATTTGTTCCACGGATTACGAAAATTATATTTGGAGGATGACAGTTATGTCAACTTATATGCCAAAAGCGAATGAAATCACTCGCAAATGGTACGTGCTTGACGCTGAGAATAAACCGCTCGGTCGTGTGGCTGCGAAAGCTGCTCATATCCTGCGCGGAAAGCACAAACCTACTTTTACTCCCAATGCTGATTGCGGAGATCATGTTATCATCATCAACTGCGGCAAAGCAGTTCTGACCGGTAACAAGGCACAGAAAAAATTCTATCGCTGGCACACCGGCTGGCTTGGCGGCTTGAAAGAAGTCAAATACGCTGATTTGATGGCTACCAATCCGGAAAAGGCTATGATGCTCGCAGTAAAAGGTATGCTTCCCGACACCGTTATCGGCCGCGAATCTCTCCGCCGTCTGAGAGTTTACAAAGACGCGGAGCATCAGAACGCTGCTCAAAAACCCGAAGCTTACGAAATATAAGGAAGGAGGCAATTTGAATGTACGATTCTAAACCATATTACTACGGAACCGGTAGAAGAAAAAGCTCTGTTGCCAGAGTAAGAGTATATCAAGGAACCGGTAACATTACCATTAACGGAAGAGATATTGACGACTATTTCGGTCTGGATACCTTAAAATTGATCGTTCGTCAGCCGCTCAATCTCACCAACACCAACGGCAGTTTTGACATTGTCTGCACCGTTGCAGGCGGCGGTGTAACCGGACAGGCAGGCGCAATTCGCCATGGTTTGTCCAGAGCATTGTTAAACTTCAATGAGGAATTGCGTCCTGTCCTGAAAAAAGCAGGATTCCTGACTCGTGACCCGAGAATGAAAGAACGTAAAAAGTACGGTCTCAAAGCAGCCCGTCGCGCGCCTCAGTTCTCCAAGAGATAATTACGTTACGCTATCAAAAAAGCTCCGAACCATCACGTTCGGAGCTTTTTATCTTTCTGCTTATGATGCTGTCAATGCGGACTTTAAATTTTTGATCTCGCTTTCCACCTGCGTTCTCACATCCTCCTCCGGAGAAAACAACGATTGATAATTGTAGAGAAAAACACCGCTGCAGCGTTCGCTTTTCTGTATTTTCTCATACTGCTGCTTTAAAATACTGCTGTTACTCGGATCACTGACCATCCACCCTTTGGCACCGCAATCATTCGGAGCAGAACATGTGCCGCCGTTTGCTCCGGTACACGCCCATTGGTCTACTCTGCCGATTTTATAGGGCGCGATACCGATATACAATTTAATGGCAGGATGCGTCGCAAGCGCCTCCCAAGTAGTCAGTGACTTTACGAAATCAGTCGTTTCACTTTTGAAATTATAATAAATCTGTGGACAGATATAATCCAGATAACCTGGCGTCGAACACCATCTGATCACGTCGGCATATTGATTTTTAAAATTATTGCTGATATTTGCCTGTGGGCTGACCCCGAAAAGAACCCCCTCATTGATCTTTTTAATTGCTGTATAAGTATCTCGCAGAAGTGCGTTCACATTCTCTCTCCTCCACGCCTCCAATTCCAGACTGCCGCCCGCCTCCAAGTAAGCTTGGTACAGTGTCTGATCAAACGCGGTATCGGTAGTCGGATAAAAATAATCGTCAAAATGAATCGCATCGACTGGGTAGTATTTGACAATCTCCTCTACCCCCGCAACAATCAGTTTTCTGACTTCTTCAACTCCCGGATTATAAAACCACCTTCCGGACAGATTGACAATATTCGTTCCTTTTTTTTCATTATGCAGCCATTTTGCAAAAGGATACTCATTGCCGATCTTTTGACTTTCTTCCTCTGTGACGGAGCGATAGGGATTCACCCATGCGTGAAACGACAGATCTAATTGATGCGCTTTGGCCACCATCACCGTCAAGGGATCATAGCCCGGATCTTCACCAAATCCTTTTGCATATGCAGACCAAGGAAAGTATTCTGACTGATAAACCGCATCACCATAAGGACGCACATGGACTACAACGGTATTTAATCCTAAATTTTTCACGTTTTGAAAGGCTTTTTCGATCGATTCGGAAAACTCCGCCTCCGTTTTCCCTAACAACAGCGTTTTCAATTCTATGTATGATATCCAGATCGCTTTTACCTCACCGTAATTTTTCGGCGTATAGGTAATAGCTTGCCTGTCCGAAGTTTTTTTCTGTTCTCCTGATGAAACCAAAAATTGATAATCACTTTTGGACTTGATATCAGAGGAGTTTTCCGATCGAAGCAGATCACATCCGACTGTCGACACGCAAAGAAAAATTGCTGAAATAAGGATCATGAAACTGCTTATTTTTTTTACTTTTTTCATTTCAATCACCTTTCCTTTTGTCACTCCTGAAATACCGTTTCTACAATTTTAGCACTCTCCGGCGGAGAATAACGCCACCTATCTATATGCCCTTCTGTTAAAAAATACTGATATTCCGCCGGCTGATATGCCGCGTCAAACGCATCCACAATAATCAGTTTTACTTTCATTTTTTCCGGAATCAAGCTTTTTATGTAAACACTTGCCTGCTGTCCGACTTTAACATTCTCTTTTAACTCGGCAAGACCGGCAAGATTTGGTGTCAGTTCCACGAATATGCCGTATTCTTCTATTGAGCGTATCGTTCCCGCCACTGTTTCCCCGGCAGAAAAAAGCGCAGCGTTTTCCTGCCAGTTTCCCAACAATTCTTTATGCGTTAAGGAAATCCTGTTTTGGTCATCAATGGTTTTGACGACCGCACGAATATTTTGCCCTACCGTGAATCGGTCTCTCGGATGAGAAATGCGGGATACCGAAGCCGCATCGATCGGTATTAAAGAGGGAATCCCGCATCCGATATCTACAAAGCTGCCAAAGGTTTCCAAATGCGTCACTTTGGCGGGAATAATATCCCCTATTCTGAGTCCTGAAATATACTGCCGCATACATTCTTCCTGCGCCAGCCGGCGAGATAAAACGGCAATTTCTTTCCCCTGCTCATCCGTTATGATATTGATCACTTTAAAGCAAACCGGCTTATTTACCCGTGAGATAATGGCGATATCTCTGACAGAGCCGTCCACAATACCGATCGCGCCCTCACCGCGATAAATAATTCCCCGCATACATCCCAGATCCACAATCAGATTGTGTTCGTTATCGCACACGACCGCAAGGGCTTCCAGAATTTTGCCGCTTGCGATACAGCCGCGTATTACAGAAGGACTTTTCAGACTGTTCTTATTTTCCTCTGTTTCAATCAACATTCCCTCAGGATAATACAATGACATTTTAAAACCTCCATTTTTTACAGCCATTCCCTCCGCAGTTTCATGAACAGCGTACCTTTGCATTTCTAAACCTTTTTCTGTCCTGTCATCTTTAATATCGGTTGAAACGGCTTTTTCTTTTCCTACTCTACAATATATGAGGAGGTTGTTTTTTATATTCTGATATCTTATTGATTTTCTGCGGATATTTTTACACTAAGACCGCCGAGTCCTCTTAAATAACTTGCCACTCTACCGGCAACAATATTATCGACATACACCGAAACAGAACTGGTATGATCTAAATTGTCGGGCTCTCGATCCGCATGATATGCTACAGCAGCATATGACTGCGGAAAGCCGGTTCCGAAGCTGCCATTGCTCAAAGAGGACGGCGGCAAAATCACATATTCCATGTCATTATAGCCATCCTTATCCAAATGCTTATATTTAATCTTGATTTTAGAAATCCCTTCAAATTTATGGCGAACATTTCTGGCCGCCATTTCAGCAAGATCCATGGTTCCAAACTCCGCGAATACAATCTTTCCCATCCTTTTTGATACTCCTTTTTTATTTCCTTGGTTATTCTGACAAAAATAATATATTACATCATTTACAACAATAGTTTTTGCTGATTTTTTCTGTCTATCATATAAATTATTTGCCTTTTGTCGGTAAATAGTGGTATAATAGTTTTATAAGCTGTCACAGGCAGCTTATAAGACGGATAAGTTAAAACTGACGGCCATTGACGCGGACCATCTTCCGCCATATGCGGCACCGTTTTAACTTACCTTTTACGGTGAATTTCATAGCTTACAAGCTGTCACCGGCAGCCTATGAGACTATAA
>JAQXIB010000304.1 GCA_029007575.1 Clostridiales bacterium
GCTGTATTACAACAAAAAAATGATGGCTGCTGCCGGATATACCGGTAAAAAGGATCCGCTGGCTCTGTATGAATCCGGTGAATGGAGCTATCAAAAGCTGGAAGAGATTGGTAAGCAGGTCACCAACGCTTCCGCAGGGATCTATTTTGGCGGCAGAGACTTTTTTGCCGGCGGCTTGGTGGCGTTTAACCGCGGTCAATTTGTAAAAATGAACGGTACTACCGTTTCCGAAAATCTGTCTGACCCCCGTATTTATAATGCGTACAAATTTCAGAGAGATATTTCTTTAGGCAGCGGAGCCATCATTAATTATAAAACAGGTACCGGAGGACAGGATTATTCTGCTTTTGCCAAAGGGAAAACATATATGTTTTATAATGATTCATCGATGTACAGTACGTTAGCAAAGGCGGCTGCTGAAAGCGGCTATTTCGGAAAAAACAAAAGCAATCTGGGATATGTTCCGTTCCCTTACGGCCCGGACAATACCAAAAAGGAATATTTTATTAAATGGTTAGAGGGCTGGGGAGCAGGTATCAATTGTAAAGATAAGCGCGCTGCGGTTGCCTTTACCAAATTTGAGAGCAAATGGAAAGACGGCGCGAAGACAAAATATTCAGCACCGGATGAATTTAATGCGTTGGTGGATAAGCTGCTGACCGGAAATGTTTTCTGGAACATTGGTGGTTTTGCAGGCAAATCTACTTATGTGCCGGGACTTCAGGATGAAGTATGCGCCGAATTAACTGATCCAAACAACGATTTGGCGGCAACTTTGGAACAATACAGAAATAAGATTAATTCTTGCTTGGCAGAATGTCTGCAAGGAAGATAATGTTTTCGGCTGACAGGCAGCATCTGTTGAGAGATAAATCATGGTGGAAAGTTTTTTCTTGCCGAGCTCTGATCGATGCTGCCCGAAGCTATATCATGGTTTCATAAAACAATAGATACAAATAAAACGAAAGTTCTGCCGCAAGCCGGATGGATTGGCAACCACAGTACAGACCGGAAAGGCAGAGAGAAAAACATAACGAGAGGAAACGGGATTTGGCATAAAAGTAAGGAACGATTCAGCCTTTCACGCCAAAGCACGTTATGATAATGAAAATGAATAAAAAACTTGCTACACCGACACCGCAGCAGCTTGCATGGCAGGATAGTGAAATGGGAATGTTTTGCCATTTCGGAATGAACACATTTACGGCAAACGAATGGGGCAAGGGAGACGATTCTCCCGAAATTTTCAATCCTACCGACTTTGATGCAAGACAATGGGCGGACATTGCAAAAAAAGCGGGCTGTAAATATCTGATGCTTACCGCCAAGCATCATGACGGCTTTTGTTTATGGCAGACTGAAACAACCGATTACAGTGTGAAATCAAGTCCGTGGCGAGGCGGAAAAGGCGATGTGGTGCGTGAGTGTGCCGAAGCTTGCAGAGAATACGGCATAAAATTCGGCGTTTATCTTTCGCCGTGGGATCGGCATGAACCATGCTATAACGATCCCGCTCTTTATGATGAATATTATTCCCGTCAGTTGACAGAACTGTTGACGGGTTACGGAGATATTTATGAGGTTTGGTTTGACGGCGCAGGCTCGGAAGGACGTAAATACGATTGGCATAAATGGCTTTCTATCGTACACCGGTATCAGCCAAACGCAATGGTGTTCAACATGGGAATACCGACGATACGCTGGGTCGGAAATGAAGTGGGATTAGCGCCGTATCCGTGCTGGAATACAGCCGAAGCCGCGCGAGTAAGTATGTTTACGGATGATATGACGACATGGCTGCCTGAAACATCGAATTGGGTCCCGGTAGAATGTGATGTTCCGATTCGCAATCAGAAGTGGTTTTGGCATGCCGGTGAGGAGGATTGTATTCGCCCGCTGGAGGAACTGATCCGTATTTACTATCATTCGATTGGCCACGGCGCGAATCTTTTGATCAATCTGGCTCCGGATAATACCGGTAAAATTCCGCAATGCGATGCAGACAGACTGCTGGAAATGACAGAGAAAATGAAAAGACGCTTTTGTTGTCCGCTTTTTGAAGGAACCGGTCAGGGCACCTCTGTCACGTGGGACTTACCCGGTGAAACGAGATTCAATCATCTTATCCTGATGGAGGATATTTCACAGGGAGAACGGGTAAAAGGGTATCAACTGAAAGCCCTGACTCATGATGGTTGGAAAACGATCATTGGTGACGGGATCGCGATCGGTCATAAAAAGATAGACCGGTTTGACACGGTGACTGCAACCAAACTGCTGTTTGAATGTACAGCCTGTGATGCAGAACCGCTGCTGCGAAGCGTCCGAGCTTATTACGTCGAGGATCGCTCATAGGAATGTCATGGAGGTGAGAAAGAATGGAATATATCAAACAGCTTGATTGTGGTGATTATATTCAAATTACGGCAGTACAGCCGGACATATTCAGATTCCGGTTGGGAAAGGACACCCGGTTCGAACCCTCCTCTACTGAGAGATTCGGTGTCTTGAATTTGGACTTTGATCCGGTTCTTTCATTATTGCAGGAAACAAATGATGAAATTATTGTTACTGCCGGTGACAACAGGATTTGTTTGAACAGAAGCACCTGTGAGATCATGGTGTTCCGAAACGATGAAATAGTGACACAATTTACACCCTATTGTGCAGTCGGTCAATGTGGAAACGGGTTGAACATCAATATTGAGGATGATGAAAAATTTTACGGGCTCGGATACAGGCATGCAAAACACTTGCAATTGCGTGGCGCGTCTTACCGTAACCATGTGGCGTATGGCCAAAGCTATGGACCGATTCCGTTTTTAATGAGCAGCAAGGGATGGGCAGTATATTACAATACTACCTTTGACAGCTATTTTGATGTCGGGAATACCGATGAGGATAAAATACATATCTGGAGTGAAAACGCTGATTTCGATGCGTTTATCTTGCTTGGTAACAGCTATCGGGATTTGATCGGGCGTTTTACGGAAATTACAGGCCGTCCGGCACTGATGCCGCTTTGGGGCTACGGGTTTATGTTTATCTGTAATGAAAAGGAGAATCAGTTCGACATTTTAAACGATGCCGACAAGTTCATGACCCACAAAATCCCCTGTGATATGTTGGGGCTGGAGCCGGGATGGATGTCCAAATACTATGATGATTCTCTGGACAAAGATTGGAACAGCGAAAAATTTTATATGCCTTGGTGGAGTGAGGATCGCACTCTCTTTAAGGACGTCACTTTTATCGGCGCTTTAAAACGGTATGGCTTTAAACTCAGTCTTTGGTTGTGCTGTGATTATGATATTTATGCCGAAGAAATGCGTCGGAACCGGCATACGGAATCAGCCAATGTTCTGCCTGAAAAACCATATGATTTCGGTAAATTGGATTTTGACACCAAAGCGCATGGCCCTCGCTACATGGATCAATCACAGAAAAAGGATGTTTCCTGGTTTGATCATCTGAAAAAATTCATAGACAGCGGGGTAGAGGCTTTCAAGCAGGATCCTGCCTATGTGGTCAACGATCATCCCGACCGGCTTTATGCAAACGGCATGACCGACGCGGAGGCACATAATATTTACAGCACCGTTTTAGCCAAGCAGGTACATGAGAGTTACAAGGATTATACCGGTATGCGGTCGATGTATTTTTTAGGAACGGCTTACACCGGGATTCAGCGTTGGGAGCCTACATGGACCTGTGACAGCGGCGGCAGGGATGATGTTCTAATTGGTATTTTGCAGTATGGTTTATGCGGACATATGAATGTGACCTGTGATATGGATGTTCACAACATAGACGGCATTCATTTCGGCTTTTTGCTGCCGTGGAGCCTTGCAAACAGCTGGGCTTCCATTGAGCATCCGTGGTGGCTCGGCAAAGAATTGTATGATGTGTTTGTTTATTATGCAAAGCTTCATTACAGCTTGATCCCGTATATTTATTCCTATGCTTTTGAAGGGCATTTCAGCGGCATGCCGATTGTGCGCTCGATGAATCTGATGTATGAGAAGGACGAGAATTGTGATGATTTGACACATCAGTATATGCTGGGTGATTCTTTGCTGGTGGGAGCGTTTACCGACCGCGTTTATTTGCCGGAGGGTCAATGGATCGATTACTGGACCGGAGAATTGTATCAAGGGGCAGAGCAGATCGACTATGTTTGCCCGAAAGACAAAGGCGGTGCCCTTTTCGTAAAATCAGGGGCGATCCTCCCGCGCTGGAAGACAGATGTTTTAAGTGCGCAAAGCAAAAACAGCCGGGAACTGATTATAGAATATTATGAGGGAGCAGCCGGTCGTTTTACACTGTATGAAGATGACGGAATTTCTTATGGATATGAGCAAGATCAATATGCCAAGACGGATATTGTCATTACCGTTGCGGAAAACGAGCAAATTCATATTGACTTTACGCAAAACAATGCCGAATATTGCGGGTTTGACGGCGCAAGAACGATTTGCTTTGCGATAAAAGGCGACGGAAAGGAAAAACCGGTGTTTTTTAACGGCACGCAGCTTAGCGATACGCCGGCATATCAGCGCGGAACAGTGAGGGTAACTTTCCTTGAACGAGGAATCAATCAGGAGGCAGTATAATGAAAAAGCTCAAATCAGCAACAGCTTTGTTTTTGGCACTGCTTTGCCTTTTTTCATTTGGCGGATGTAAGTCTGATTCCAAAACAGCTTCAGGCAGTTCCTCCGGATTAACTTCTTCTCATTCCGGTTTGGTCGTTGACGATTCAAAACCGGAAGACATCTATTCTCAAGAAGAACAGCACAGTGGCTTGGAGACGTCGTCGGCATCTGATGTCAAAAAGCCGTCAGGTGCTACTGACAATTCGTCAGTCAGCAGTTCTTCCTCCAATCAGCAACAACCGGGAAACGGAAGCGGAGATGAAAATTCAGTGACCAAAGCAACAGATTATGCCGGCGCGCAGGCAGTTCATGCCTATGAAGCCGGAAAAGAAACGATGACGTTAGGATATTATGTGTCGCCGACCGGAAGTGATTCCGGCAACGGTTCGTTAAAAAATCCGTTCAAGACCATTAAAAGGGCACAAGAGGCGGTTCGTTCTTATTTGTCCTCAAATAAGGTTCCTGCAGGCGGGATAGCGGTTTGGCTGCGGGCAGGAACCTATCAATTGTCGGATTCCTTAAATTTTACTGCCGCC
>JAQXIB010000305.1 GCA_029007575.1 Clostridiales bacterium
ATTTCGATTTCAGAATGAAATCGAAATACAAAGTGCAAGGCTTTTTACAAAAGCAATCAAAAATCCTTGCACTTTGTCAATTCAAAAACAACGGCAAAATACTTTGCTATCGTTGTTTTTGAATTGTTCAGTGAGCATTAATTAATCATACGGAGGCAGAACTATGTGTACAGCAGCAACATATAAAACAAGAGATTTTTATTTCGGAAGAACTTTGGATTATGAGTTTTCCTATGGGGACGAGGTTACGGTCACGCCGCGCAATTATCCGCTCTCTTTTCGTGGTATGGGTGTCATGAAAAGCCATTATGCAATGATCGGTATGGCGTATGTGGCGGAGGATTATCCGCTTTATTACGATGCGGTCAACGAAAAAGGACTTGGTATGGCGGGCTTAAACTTTGTGGGAAATGCGTACTATAGGGATAGCGAACAAGGAAAGGACAATGTGGCGCAGTTCGAATTTATATCGTGGATTTTGAGCCAATGCGCCACGGTAAAAGAGGCAAGAGCTCTCTTGTCGAAAATCAATCTTACCAACATACCTTTCAGTAAGGAATTGCCGCTGGCGCAGCTCCATTGGATCATTGCCGATCGCGATGAAGCAATCACGGTGGAATCGGTAAAGGAGGGCATCAGAGTCTATCCGAATCCGGTAGGAGTATTAACGAATAACCCGCCTTTTGATGAGCAAATGTTTCAATTGAATAATTATATGCACTTATCTCCGAAATCACCGAAAAATCATTTTTCCGATCAGCTGCCTTTGTCTGTTTACAGTCGCGGCATGGGCGCATTGGGCCTTCCGGGGGATTTATCTTCCCAATCTCGCTTTGTCAGGGTCGCTTTCACAAAGATGAATTCTGTTTCCGGCGAGTCGGAGTCGGAAAGCGTCAGCCAATTTTTTCATATTTTAGGCTCTGTTGATCAGCAGAGAGGATGCTGTGACGTCGGTGACGGAAAGTTTGAGATCACTATTTATACCTCCTGCTGTAATGCCGATAAGGGAATCTATTATTATACAACCTATAATAACCATCAGATTACGGCAGTGGATATGCATAAAGAACAATTGGACGGCGTTAGTCTGGTTCGATATCCGCTGATCTTAGATGAGCAGATCTACATGCAAAATGGAGCAAAATCCTAAATTCCTGCTTGACCATGCTGTCGGAAAACAGGAAACCATATATGGTGAAAAGGTCAAACCTTTTGAGATTGATAAAAAATTTTTTACGTTCCATGTTGCTTTTTTTCCTTGAAACGTATTGACATCATGCCGTAACGGGTGTATAATGTTAACAATTTAAATGATTAAAGCGATAAAACATTTATAACAAATCGAGAGGAGAAAAAGACAATGAGAAAAATGATGAAGCGAGTTCCGTGTTTTATCCTTGCGCTTTCCATGGTAGTGCTTTGTTTTGCCGGCTGTGGCGAAAAGAAGGATGATACTTACACGGTAGGAATCTGCCAGCTTGTTCAGCATGAAGCGCTGGATGCTGCTACCGAAGGCTTTAAACAGGCTTTGAAGGACAAATTGGGCGATAAAGTTAAATTTGATGAGCAGAATGCTTCCGGAGAAGCGACAAACTGTACGACGATTTGCTCTAAGTTTGTTTCCGATAAGGTCGATCTGATCATGGCTAATGCGACCGGTGCCCTCAGCGCGGCTGCTCAAGCGACAGCGGATATTCCGATTGTAGCTACTTCTATTACGGACTATGCTACCGCGTTGGATATTAGCGATTGGAAGGGAAAAACCGGATTTAATGTAACAGGTACTGCCGATCTTGCTCCGCTGGATGAGCAGGCTAAGATGATTAAAGAGCTGGTTCCGGACGCAAAAAATGTGGGCATTCTTTATTGCTCTGCCGAACCAAACTCCAAGTATCAATCCACAGTGATTCAGAAGAGTCTGCAGGAACTCGGATTTACTTGCAAGGAATTTACCTTTGTTGATACCAATGATGTTACTGCGGTTACTCAGCAAGCCGCTGCGGAGTGCGACGTCATTTTTGCACCTACAGATAATACAGTAGCTTCGAACGGCCCGGCTATTAACAATGTGCTGGAACCGGCAAAAATTCCGTTGATCGCCGGTGAAGAGGGAATCTGCAAAAAGTGCGGTATCGCTACTCTGTCCATCAGCTATTATGACATCGGTTATAAAGCCGGTGAGATGGCATATCAGATCCTTGCTGAAGGCGCTGATCCCGGTGAGATGGAAATTGAATATGCGAAAAATCTGACAAAGAAATACATGGCAGATCGCTGCCAAACACTCGGAATTACGATTCCGGATGGTTATGAGGCTATTTCTGCCGAATAATTCGCCGGTCTGATAAACAAAAAACCGAAAGCGATAAGCGAATCCTTATCGCTTTTTTGGTGTTTTAAGGAGCAATAATAATATGCTGGAATTTCTACAATCACTGCCGTCGCCGATTGCTCAGGGAATGATATGGGGCATTATGGCAATCGGTGTATATATCACTTATAAAATACTCGACCTTGCAGATCTTACGGTAGACGGCTCGTTTGGTACAGGCGGAGCAGTGCTGGTCGTGCTTACCACCGGCGGCATGAATATCTATCTTGCCATGCTGATTGCGTTTTTGGCGGGATGTCTTGCCGGATTGGTGACCGGAGTGTTACATACCAAATTCGGGATTCCCGCAATCCTTGCCGGAATTTTAACGCAGCTTGCGCTGTATTCGGTCAACCTGAGAATTATGAGCGGAAAAGCAAATACGCCGATCAGTTGGCGTAACTATGATCTCATCGTATCTTCGAGAACGGACGGACTGCCGAAAACGATAGCGGTCTGCATCATCTTTAACCTTATTTTGATTGCCATTCTTTATTGGTTTTTCGGCACCGAACTGGGCCATTCCATTCGCGCGACCGGCTGCAACCAGGCGATGGCAAGAGCAAACGGCATTAATACCAATACCCGCAAAATCATCGGTTTTGTGCTTTCGAATGGTATTGTTGCCTTGTCCGGCGGATTGCTGGCGCAGTTTAACGGAAATGCCGATATCAACATGGGACGGGGCGCTATCGTCATCGGACTTGCGGCGGTCATTATCGGTGAAGTAATTTTTGCAAAAATATTCAAAAATTTTGCATTGCGTTTGCTTTCGGCTGTGATCGGCGCGGTTATTTATTACGTTGTGATTGCCGCAGTATTGAAGCTCGGATTGAATGCAAATGATCTGAAAATGTTCTCCGCTTTGGTGGTGGCGCTGTTCCTCGGCATTCCTTACTGGAAGACCAAAATTGCGCCGAAGCGTGTCAAAGCAGATCGTGAGGGAGGTGCCGAAAATGCTTGAAGTCAAGGGAGTTTATAAGACCTTTAACCCGGGGACGATTAATGAGAAAAAAGCGCTCAACGGTATCGACCTTACCTTAAATGAAGGGGATTTTGTCACCGTAATCGGCGGAAACGGAGCAGGAAAATCTACGATGCTCAATATGATCACCGGCGTTTACCCGGTTGATTGCGGCACGATCACCATTGATGGCATTGATGTAACCAAGCTGCCTGAGCATAAACGTGCCAAATTCCTCGGACGTGTGTTTCAGGATCCGATGACAGGCAC
>JAQXIB010000306.1 GCA_029007575.1 Clostridiales bacterium
GTATTCTCCGAGTTTGCGGAATAATCAATTTTCCCTGTCCCGTTGCGTCTATTTTTCACCAAAAATAAAACACTTCAAAAAAGTTCGGAAAATCCGGTTTTTCAAAATCCCGTTTTTTCAAGAATTTGAATCCTTCAAAAAAATAACGCCAAATTAATGCCAAGCCATTTTTGGGGCCTTTCAAACCACCTCAAAAAGTTAGAAAAACCGCCGTTTTCTCAAAGAAAACGGCGGTTTTTGTGGAGCTAGTGACCTGACTCGAACAGGCGACCTTCTCATTACGAGCGCGCGCTAAAGCATTCGGCAGCTTCTCGTAACTTGCGGAAAATGCTGGTATTGCAAGCACTTTTCCGATTCCCAGCTTTTGTGTCATCCCGTCTTATGGGGTATCATTAAGCCATTTTTGAGAAAAAATAACGCCAAATTAACGCCAAGTTTCCGCCAAGTGCTGTTTCCGAAAAAGTTGCAAGTATTGACAGACTTGACATTCCGAGCTTTTGGGGGTGGATTCTGGCTTTATTTTCTTTATTTTCTTTAGTTAAAAAAAACCTTCCAAACTTTTTCGGTAACTTATGAAGATAATCCCAATTTTACTTAATCTACTCTAGTCTCTCTATTTCATTGCGTAATTGCAGACCGGCTACATTTCCGAACCTCAGAAAGCACATAATTTTATATTTCGTCTGAGGACATCAGAGTTGAGTCTGAGAAGGCTGTATGCAGTTATCTGCAACTACACTATGTGTAACCAATCCTCGTATACCAGAGTGGCAATATGCCGGGAATCAGTGTCCGCTGATCCTTCCCAGAAACCCACAGCAGAATGACTGTTTGTAAGTTCGTACCTTGTGAGATATTACCTATTGACAAAGGTCACTGCATAACAGCCGAACAGATTTATGTCTGCGGGGTTGAATATTGATTACTTATACTGTATAATATATTAATAGTTATCGTCTTAACTCAGTAGGCAACAATAGGCAACATCGTATTAAAAAGTCCGTTTTATTGGACATATAGTATGCAATAATGTCCCAAGATGAAACAAGATGAAATGTATAGATCATCATGCCATGTACAGATGAGATCATATTCAATGAATTTCGTCGTCATTTCAATAATTAGGCAACTTGCAAAGCTGAATTGTTTCGTCTGCACTTTCCCAATGGGTTCGTATCCTTCAAGTTTAGCTACGTGGTATATTTCGCTGTGAAGGTCGCAACAGCAGCTACCGGAGTCTGGAAGGTGTGGAATTGAACTCGAAGAAATACAAAACCGACAATCTGCATTGGCTGCACAAAGCAATCAGTAACCTAAAGGCATTTCTTCCGGGAATCTATCACGGAAGATGCACCAAGTTCAAAGCTTGCTTCTGCTTCAATCACCGAATGATTGGCAATCAGATTTTCCTACTCCTTTTACACGGGCTGTCGCTATATCTTATGGTGTTCTGAGTTAAGTCGATAAGAGTCTATAAACATATTGATAATTTGGACCCTCAAGAGCGGAAGAAATGACTTTTTTGAGTTGTCATAAACAATTTAATTATGGTAAATAGCAACGTGAGTAGAGATAGAGGAGTTGAAACATATTATGGATAATCTAGGGCTTTTATTTTCAGAGAATAGATACTTGTCCACATCCAATGTGTCCATTCGTGATCGCAGTTATTATTACAAAAATGATTCTCACAGATTAACAATTGATTCTCTTGCTCCATTAATCAGATTTGTTAATTGTATTCTCACACGGTATCCACTTAAGCTCCCCATTATTTTTGATATGGGTCATGTGCTGCTTACAGATAAACTCGCTTATATCGTATTTGAATGTATGTGTCAGTATCTAATTGAAGATAGAGCTTATAAAGTCATTGTGAATATGACTGCTGATCATCATATTCATACCGATGGGATTCACTCGTCACCACTCCTTTTATTGGGAAATCCAGTGAAGAAAAATTTGGACAAGTATACTCAATCTTTCAAATCTGAAATTTACCATAATCATTACCGAAAAGTTTTAGATCGCGACATGCTTTCAAATCGTGTTTTACAATGTCAAATTATGGATGATATTGCAAATTTTCAAAAACTGTATTGTGTCGAAGCAGATTGCCGTGAAAAGATTACTGAAGTAATTGTTGAACTAATGGGAAATGC
>JAQXIB010000307.1 GCA_029007575.1 Clostridiales bacterium
TACTTTCATTCTTTCCGGTCTGAATTGCGCCAGAAAGCGTTATCCTCCTTGCTGGGCGTCAGCCCAGCGGCGTCGTCTGCCTTTTCTGACACAATTCATCCTCGGAAATCGATGAAAGCTTTCAATTAGATTTTAGTATTAATCCACGATCGGGATCAGAACCATGCCGCGTTTTTCTATTTCATCACCGGTCAGTCCGTTGTCGTCAATGATGGAACGAACCGATGTGTTATAACGTTTGGCAATATCCCAGATTTTTTCGCCTTCGTCGGCAAAATATAACTTCAGTGCGGCGTCATCGGTGCGCACCTTTGGCTTTTCGCTGTCCAACGTAATTTCGGTAATCATTTCACAGGAAACGATTTCATAAAGACAGCCGGTTGTCTTGATTTCGGCGCGTAATTCGATTTGATTCGCTCCTGCCATGCTGTATCCGACCGAGATGATGGCGCTGTTGTATTTCAAAACGGCATCTTCATTGGCAAGCGCACAGCTAATTTCAAAATCGCAGGGAACGCTTCTTTCGAGCATGCAAGGCATTTGTTCGTTGTCCAATGCCAAAATTTCAATGTTAATATTGCCGGAGAACTGGATTTTTCCTTTGACGCAGTTGATGCCGGTCGGAATATATTCACACCGCACGTCATAAATACAGTCGATCTGATCATTTGGAAAGTCCATCGTGTTTTTGCAAATCGTGGTTTCGTTGATGACGGCAAGCAGTTTTTCCAATTTCACGTTTCTCTTACTGCATTCCGACTCGTAGCAGGTAGAGAACATATCGCTGACGATCTGCACCTCTTTGTTTCGGTCGGCAGTGCACTCTGCATTTACGGTGATTTCGACGACCAGAATTTTATTTTCGCCGGCGCCGTCCTCTTTTAATTCAATCATGACATCGATCGGCGTGAGGTCAACACTGCATTCATAATCTTCATCAATACCGGGCATGTCAATGATCTGACTCAACAGCAGGGAGTTTTCCATTAGCTCCGGCTTGGCGTTTTCCGATTCCGGCAAATAGAGGGTGTGAAGAAAGGCTTCGCCCTTGCAGATGATTTTATTGGCGATCAGCTTCACATCATTGAGCAGGCAAACAGCATCGCTGGACAGGATGCTGTTGACAGCGGGCTTTCCGGCGCCGATTTCCAGTTCTTCGCGTACTGTAAATTGTTTGCTTGCGCATATTTTCATGCCGCCGACGGAAAGAATTTTCTTTTGCATCTGGATGCCGCTGCCGGATGCGTCCGAAACCACACTTTGATTTTTTTGCTCGGTGACTTGGCATCTCATACTGACTGCTCCGCGGATATCAAGGCGTTTGGGATTGATGACACGGCAGTTTACATAGTCGCACTTAGCGGTGATTTTAATCATAGGGTTATCGGTATTGTTGTGTAGATCAACTGTTTTGGAAAAGATGACTTTTTGATCGATATTGTGGATTTCGTTGCTGTTTTCCGCCGCATATAATACTTTGATATAAACGATCGCGTCAATATACAGCTTTCCGTCGGAGATCCGCTCGGAGGTGATTTTGGGAATCAGCTTGCATTTTAACACTTTAAAGATGCTCGGACAGTAATCGGGAAGGAGATAATCCAGTTCAACAGATTGTTCCAAATTACTGTCAAAAATAACCTCATTTATGCAAACGGACTCACGGGTGCATTCAAATTCCATATGTTCTACCGCTCCTTTTACGATTTTTCTTAATTCATCTATATTCAAAACTTGTACCAGTTATGCAATGATTTTTCTCTATTTATCAAAAAAGAACCGACCGATAAAACCACGCTGTATGCAGAAGGATTTATCTGCGTCAGACCGTGTATTTACCAGTCGGTTCTTTCGGAAATATTTTCTTTTTAGCCTTTGTTTAACGCGTTTAAGTAAGCTTTGATACTCGCTTCAATAATATCGGTACTAAGTCCGCGTCCGGTGATCATGGTGTCGCCGTGCTTCATTTTTACAGTGACTTCGCCCAGCGCATCTTCGCCTTCGGTGACCGATTGAATGGTGTAGCTGTCCAAGATGAATTTGGAATCCACCATACCTTCGATTGCCTTGAAGCAGGCGTCGATCGGGCCGCCGCCCATTGCGGAGCTTTCTTTTTCCACACCGTCAATGCTGATTTTAACTGCTGCGGTGGCGGAAATCGTGTTGCCGGTTTGTACCTGATAGCTGACATAGCTGATATTCTGCGGAATCTCAATATGCGAATTGCCGATTAGGGCTTCGATATCTTTATCATTGACCGTTTTCTTTTTGTCGGCAAGTTCTTTAAACTTTGTGAATGCATTGGCAATTTCTTCGGGGGAGAGGCTGTATCCCAAAGTGATCAGCCGATCCTCAAATGCGTGCTTGCCGGAATGCTTGCCCAATACCATTTTGTTTTGCGGAATGCCGATGCTTTCGGGAGACATGATCTCATATGTAGTCGGATTGTTTAACACGCCATGCTGATGAATACCGCTTTCATGTGCAAAAGCATTTGCGCCGATAATCGATTTGTTCGGCGCGATCGGGACACCGGTGATGGTGGAAAGCAGCTTGCTCGCGCGGTAGATCTGTTTGGTGTTTACGTTGGTATAACCGTTGTAAACGTCCTGTCTGGTGTGCATATTCATGACGACTTCTTCCAAGGAGGCGTTTCCGGCGCGTTCGCCGATGCCGTTTACCGTACATTCTACCTGTGTAGCTCCCGCTCTGATGGAGGCTAACGTGGTCGCGACTGCCAATCCTAAATCGTCATGGCAGTGTACCGAAAGGTCTACTTTTTCGGGCGTAATAATGTGATTTTTGATGTAGGAAACCAATTCATACATTTCCTCCGGCGTTGCATAACCGACCGTATCGGGGATATTTAAGACGGTGGCACCGGATTTGATGGCTGCGTTAAATACTTCTACCAAAAACTCACGATTGCTTCGGGAAGCATCTTCGGCAGAGAACTCAACGTCATCGCAGAGACTTTTTGCATATGCAACCATCTCGGAAGTGCGCGCGATGACCTCGTTCGGAGTCATTTTCAGCTTATACTGCATATGAATGTCGCTGGTTGCCAAAAAGGTATGGATGCGGGGTTTGACAGCTGATTTGACGGCGTCATATGCCCGGTCAATGTCGCCTTTTACTGCCCGAGAAAGGCTGGCGACCGTACAATTCTTTATTGTTTCCGCAATGGTACGTACCGATTCGAAATCTTCCGGAGAAGCAATCGCGAAACCTGCTTCAATCACGTCAACGCCCAGACGTTCGATTTGTTTTGCCATTTCAATTTTTTCCTGCAAGTTCATGCTGCATCCGGGAGATTGCTCTCCGTCTCGCAGGGTAGTGTCGAATACTTTAATTTGATTTGCCATAATCCTTAACTCCATTCTGTGTATATTTATACTAAAATCTAATTAACCGCTTCCATTCTTTCCGACCTGAATTGCACCAGAACGTGTTATCCTCCTTGCTGGGCGACAGCCCAGCGGCGTCGTCTGCCTTTTCTGGTACAATTCATCTTCAGAAATTGATGAAAGCTTTCAATCAGATTTTAGTATTAGGAACCCGCTTTTTTGAAAGCGGAACAAATTGCGTTTATTGTGATTCATAGAATCGGTACAGGAA
>JAQXIB010000308.1 GCA_029007575.1 Clostridiales bacterium
ATTTCGATTTCAGAATGAAATCGAAATACAAAGTGCAAGGCTTTTTACAAAAGCAATCAAAAAGCCTTGCACTTTGTCAATTCAAAAACAACGGCAAAATACTTTGCTATCGTTGTTTTTGAATTGTTCAGTGAGCATTAATTAAGACAATTTCAGTTTAGACAGCTTGTAGCGCTTGATGGAAGCCTCGTTGGTGTCAACCTTGTAGTCCTTGTACCATTCTTTTTGCATTGCTTCGAAATCGTCGCCTTTCAAATCATATAAAAGCGTGTCACGGTAATCGGTAAAGACGTCTTCATCTTTGGTGATGTCGTATTTGATGGCGACATAATAATTCTCGTCGTCCTCGATGATCAGCGGCTCACCGATTTTAGCGGTTTCAAATACGCCCTTGATAAACTTGTCGGACAGCGAATCATCCTCTTTGTTGACCACAACAAGATTCGGATCGCTTTCTTCTTCGGTATCCGATGAAGTGGCGTCGGACGAAGTAGAAGCAGTGAAAGCGGTGGACGAAGTAGATGCGACAGAGGACGTGTCTGCCGAAGAAGCAGAGGCGGCAGACGATGTGGAATCAGAAGAGGTAGAGGAGGAAGCAGAAGCAGCATTCTTTTCTTCTTCCACCACTTTGGCGTAGTCTTTAATCAGATCGTCAATATTTTCGCCTTTCTTCAAGCGGGCAAGATAGGCTTCGGCTTTTTTCTTGAGTTCTGCCTTACCTTCTGTTTTGAGCTTGTTGCCCTCCGCGTCGACCATTTCCATTTTGATGTATTTTAGCTGTGCATAATCTTCGCCCAGCTTTGTTTTAAGGTCGGCATCGTTGACTGCTTCCAAGCCGTCCTTGTCATAATATTTCTTAAAGATCATATTGCTCTTGTAGCTGTTGGTCAGAATCTTTTTCAAAGAGGTCTGACCGGCGCCGTTGGGCTCATAGGTAGAAGAATAGTAGTTCCAATAGTTCGAGATTTGCACATTCAGTTTGTTTTTATCGGAATCACTCAGGGTTAATCCCAGCTCATCAAATTTCTTTTCTACTGCGACATAAGTTTTGCACAGCTCCGCCACACGCTCATTGATCCAGACTTCAGCGGTTTTGTCATCGATTTTCTGGCTGAGGATATCCTTGGTGTTGTCCTCTACTTTGCCGTAAGCCTCCATATACGCGTTGATCTGATAAGCGATGTACATACCGGAGGTGATCGTGGTATCGTCTATTTTGTAAGACCACGTCGTGTCTTTGCAGGCGGCGAGAGAAAGCAGGGCAGAAACCGCAATCAGCCCGGCTGCAATTCTTTTCATCATCTTCAATTTTATATCATTCCTTCCGGACGCAAAGCTGCGTCTTCATTATAACTGAAATAAGAAGCGTTCTGTTTTGACGGAACAGGACGTTCTTATTTTTCTTAACGGAAGTATCGGCATCCGTTAAGAGCGCTGAATATCAGAGCGAATCAATTAACCTTTATTATACAAGAAAACCCAAAAAAAGTCCAGTATAACTTTGTGAATTTTTGTATCATTTTTCTTGATCGGTCGGAAGCACTTCGGCGGTCTGACACACGGCAAAAGTTTCCCGCATAGTATCCAACGCGGACTGTCCTTTTTTCATTTTTACCGAGATATAGGGCTTGGCTCCGGCGTTGACAAAGACCCGTCCGTTGAGCGCTGAGGCAAGAACGCCGGCAAGCGCCATATCCAGCTTTTCGGGCACCATCAGCAGGGCGTCGCCCTTCTGATTGATTTCGGTAAAGCCGAGCATTGCCGCCGTGTTGCGGAGCATGGCGATATCGATCAAACCTTTGACCGATGCCGGCGGATCGCCGAATCGGTCGATCAGTTCGTCCAGCATTTCCATGCAGTCTGCTTCGGTCCGCACGCAGGCGATCTTCTTGTAAACATCGATCCGCTGCGAAAGATTGCTGATATATTTTTCGGGAATGTGCGCGTCGATCTGGATGTCGACCAGACATTCTTCGGTTTTGCGTGTCGGCGCTTCGCCGCGTTTTTCGCTGACCGCCTCGGACAACAATCGCAGATACATATCATATCCCACGGCTTCCATGTGTCCGTGCTGCTTGGCGCCGAGGATGCTGCCGGCCCCCCGGATTTCCAGATCCCGTAGCGCAATCCGGAAGCCGGAGCCGAATTTGGTAAATTCCCGAATCGCAGAGAGTCGTTTGGTAGCCACTTCGCTGAGCACCTTGCCCCGATGGAAGGTGAAATAGGCAAAAGCGCGGCGGCTGGAACGACCAACCCGCCCGCGAAGCTGATATAATTGGGACAATCCCATGTAATCTGCGTTTTCGATGATTAACGTGTTGCAGTTGGGGACGTCTACGCCGGTTTCAATGATGGTGGTGCAAACGAGAATGTCGATTTCATGTTCCATCAGTTGCCGCCAGACAGCGGAAAGCTCGTCCTCCGACATTTTTCCGTGCGCAATGCCGATCCGCACGTCGGGAAGCGCATTTTTCAGCTTTGCGGCGCAGTTTTCGATGCTTTCCACCCGATTGTGGATGTAGTAAACCTGCCCGTTCCGCCGCAGCTCCCGCCGAATCGCGTCGCAGATAATACCGAAGTCGTATTCGACCACATAGGTTTGGACCGGATGCCGATCCTGCGGCGGTTCTTCGATGACCGACATATCCCGAATGCCCGACATTGCCATGTTCAGGGTGCGGGGAATCGGGGTGGCGGACAAGGTCAGCATATCTACCCCGCGCAGCATCTCCTTAAACCGTTCCTTATGAGCCACGCCGAATCGCTGTTCCTCGTCGATGATGGCAAGACCTAAATCTTTAAATTCGATATCCTTTTGTACCAGACGATGGGTGCCGATGATGATGTCGATCTCGCCGGTTTTGAGCTGCTTGACGATTTCCTTTTGCTGTTTGGGTGTTCGGAAACGGGAGAGCAGTTCTACCTTGATGGGAAAGCCCTCCATCCGCTTGAGCACCGTCTGATAGTGCTGCCACGCCAGAATCGTGGTGGGGCAAAGGATGGCGCATTGCTTGGAATCCAGCACGCATTTAAAGGCGGCACGCAGCGCAACCTCGGTTTTGCCGAATCCGACGTCGCCGCATAATAAGCGCTCCATCGGGATAGGACGTTCCATGTCCTCTTTGATTTCCTGCACACAGCGGAGTTGGTCGTCGGTTTCTTCGTAAGGAAAGTGCGCTTCAAAATCCCGCTGCCAGTCCGAATCGGCGGAAAACGCGTGTCCTTTGACCTGCATCCGCTCCGCGTAGAGCCGAATCAGCTCGTCTGCCATCTCCGCGACCGCTTTTTTTACCCGGGAACGCGTTTTTTGCCATTCGCCGCTGTTGAGCTTGTTCAAACGCAAATGCCCGTCCTCTCGCGGACCGATATATTTGGATACCAAATCCAACTGGGTGACCGGCACATAAAGGGTGTCGGCGCCGGCATATTTGATTTTGATGTAATCCTTGATGATGCCGTGCAGCTCGATTTTGTGGATGCCGTCAAATACGCCGATACCGTGGGTAACGTGAACGACATAATCGCCCTTTTCGAGGTCGGAAAGGCTTTTGATTTCTTCGCCTTTTTTCTTTTTGACCTTTTTCGCGGCAGTGCGGATCGTTTTGGCGGAGGTCATCAGAGCAAACTTGATTTCGGGATATTCAAAGCCGGAGGAAAGATTTCCCGCCAGCACATACACTTTTTTGTAGGTGAATTGGGACAGGTCTTTGACATAGTCGGCAGGCAGATTTTCATGGCGTAGATCTGCCGCCAGTACCGAGGCGGCTTTCTCGGTACCCGCCAGCACGGCGCAGGAATAGCCCTGTTCCAATAAGCCCTGTAAATCCTCTTTCAGCAGCCGAATTTCGCCGCTCCAGCCGGAGGTCTGCATGGCGTTGATGTTGATCAGCTTTTTGGGACGGATTTCGGAGTTGGTGCGGGCAAAGGTGTCCAGGTAAACGGTAGGGTACTGTTCCCATCGGCTCTGCAACGCGCCGAGATTGGTACAGTATAATCCCAGCTCACTGCAGATTTCGCCTTCCTCCAATAGAATTTTCATATCCTCGGCATGCTGCTGCAAAAAGGAGCGCGCATTTTCCCGCATGGCGCTGTATTCGCTGATGAATACGATTCCGTCCTCCAGATAGTCGAAGATGGTTGCCGGAGTGGGATAGGCGAGGGAAAGGTATTTGTCCAGAGAGGATAGCTCTGCGTCCCCGTCCAGATGTTCGATATCCTGCTGTAAGGTCCGGTGCATGTCGGTGTTGGCGACCTTTTCCTGTAAAGCCGCAAGTTTTCCCCGTAACGCCTGTAAGGACGGGAACAGCACCTCTGAAGCAGGGGTGATTTTGAGGTAATCGGTAACGTCGGTGCGCCGCTGGGACTCCAGATCAAAGTAGGCCATTGAGTCGATCTCATCGCCCCAGAATTCCACACGAACAGGCGCGCTTTCTCCGGGCGGGTAGACATCCAGAATGCCGCCGCGCACCGAAAACTGCGCGATACCGTCCACCTGGGGACGGCGAGCATATCCTGCGGCAACCAGACCGGTCACGATCTGCTCGAGAGAATAGGACTGACCACTTTGCAGAACGAGACTATTTTCGGTCAGTGCGGCAGGAGGCATTGTGAGCTGCAACGCCGCTTCGGCGCTCATCACCACCACCTTGCAGCTATGTTCGGCAAGCCGCGCCAAAACGCCCAGCCGAAGGTATTCATATTCGCGGGAGCGCCCCTCCATCTGCCGAAAGGAAAACTCTTTGGCGGGAAAATGCAGCGCCATTTCGGCGCCACTCATGTTGTTGATGTCGTCTGCCAATTTCACGGCGTTTTGTTCGTCCTCGGCAATGACAGCGATGGTTTTGCCGGTGAAAGTCATCGAGGCGGCAGTGCTTTCGATAAAGTGGGCTTTATGAACGGCAGAAAGCCCCACCGCCAGAATAGGGGTGAGGTTGTTTTGGATAGCTTCCGCCATATCTTGATATTGCGGAATTCGTTCTGCAATTTTGGGATAGAGTTTCAAACAGATGCACTCCCTGTAAGGTTGGCTTGAAGCATGGATTTCGTCGATGTTTCCTTAAGAATTGTAGAGATTCATTGCCTTGTCGATTTGTCCGTCTACCATCAGTTTGAGGGCGGCGCAGGCATTGGAGATGCTTTGATCGATTTTGGTTCGTTCCGCGTCGGCGAATTCGGACAGCACCCATGCGGCGAGGTCATAGTCGGGGCGAGGTTTTTTGCCCACGCCGAGCTTGATCCGCGGGAACGCCTCGCTGTCGGTGAGGGCAATGATGCTTTTGATGCCGTTGTGGCCGCCGTCGCTTCCTTTTCGGCGGATGCGCAGGAATCCCGGCTCCAAGGAAATATCGTCGTATATCACAATGACGTTTTCGATCGGGATTTTGTAAAACCGCATCGCTTCGGCGACCGCTTCACCGCTGTTGTTCATAAAGGTGACCGGCTGCATCAGCAGACAGCGCTTGCCGGAGATCATGACATCGCCGATCATGGATTTAAATTTTAGTTTATCCGCCTTTCTATCATACTCTTTTGTCAATGCATTAATTGTCAAAAAACCTACGTTGTGGCGGGTATTTTCATATTTCGGGCCGGGATTGCCCAACCCGACGATGAGATATTCTATTTTCCCGGATAACGGTGCGGGAGAATCAGATTTTTTGAGTTTATCAAAGATAGAAAACATGGGAAAACGCCTTTCTGACAGAAAAATATTGGGAACATCAGCCAATGTGTATAGATTGGCAAGGGGCAAAGATTTTGATTTGTTTAGAACCTCCATTATTATACTACATTTTGTCAAAGAAACGCAAGCAAAATATCGCAGCCAGCGGCTGTGATGCACGCGCTTTATTTTGACAACACGCAAAGCACAGGGGCTTTTAGTGTCCCCTGTGCTTTTCTTTGCGTTTTTGCTGGTGTAATGCAAACCGCTGTTCTTTTTCGGCGTCACGTCGGGTGCGGGCGACTGACTTTTGCTGTAACTTTCCTGTTTCACGCTGAAGCTGTAACGCTTGCTGTGCTTTTGTGCCGGTGCCGGTGTTTTGCATCTGTTTTTTGATCAGACGTTGCTGCCGTTTTGGATTGATTGGTTTATCCGTTGTCATTTCGGCAGCAATCGGCGGGCTGAATCGAAGCCGATTCCAGTGCTTAAGCATAAAGTCATAAACCTCATAATCCTTCGGTTCAGCGCCGAAAGTGATTTTGCAGGCTTCATATAGTCCGCCGCTTTCCCGCTCATAGACGCCGATCCAAAACGGATCTTCGAACAAAACCGTCAGTTTAGATGCAGTGGTTTCCAAACAAATTCCTCCTTTACATTTTACCATACAAAGAACGGACAACCAAAGGAGGCAGGTTACTGACAACGAATCGAAAGATTCAGCTGCTCCCGGACTACCAACCGGGATGTGTTTTTATCTTTGTATTTGATGCTTACAGGGCAATGGATAAAAGCCCTGTACATTGGATTGTGAGTTCATTATGTGCGCACAATCCGCGTTTGCATCAACCAGTATCACTTATCATTTTAGCGCAAAAATTCAGTATGTCAAGTGGGCAGAAAGATCTGTATCACTCCAGACGAACAAAAAACCTCCGCTGAGCAGACAGAGCATTTCAGCGGAAGTTTTGATACGGTAAAATTGGCAACTAGTTTTCAAGTACTAGTTTAAGACATAGATGTCCACTTTTTTTGCGCCCCACTTCACGCTGTCTCTGTAAGTGTTGAAAAACAAATCCACCAGTACCGAAGAATTGGGGTTTTGAGCAAACGTTCCGGTATCGGCGACAACCGAATATCCGTAAACGAATTTTTGATCGGGAGTACAAATCCACAGCTTAGAACCTTTCGGGAATTTGCGGTAATCGACTGCCACATTTCCCTGTTTGAGCTTGGTTTTTTTGCCTAATGCGCTGTAGGCAACCGCTTTTCCGGACACTTTTTTCTTGTACCCGACCGGGATGCCTTTGGCGTCCAATGTCAGACTGCTTGGTGGAGTCAGAGTCGAAAGCGGATTTTTGGGAGCCATACCAACCAATAAAAGCTGTGTAACCGGATTGGAGGTGACTTTTTCCTCTAAGATTTCGGATTCCACGACTTCACCGTCAACCACTTTTTCCTTGGAAACGGTGGTGCGCACTCCTTCTTTTCCGGGAATTGAAATCTTGGTGTTGCCCTTTCCTACCATTAATGAATTCTGCTTTGTGACAGTAAAAGGGATAGCGCTGGTAGAAGTAACGGTTCGATAAGTGACTCGATTTACCACAATCTCGGTTTCTTCATGCACTTTCTCGTTTAACCCGACGTTGATCAAATCGTCGTCGGAGAGGGTTACATCGGCAAGCGCAAGGACATCAGCAACCGTTGCGTCGCTGACCGAGATGTTCTGAGTTACGCCGTCGGCAGTTACCGGCACCTCAAATGCCCGTAAGATGTTGATGGTTCTGATGTTTTTATCCTGGAATCCTTCAAGCTTCAATGTGTCATCAGCGGAAAGGCTGATGCCTTGACTTTCTAAAATATCTTCTGCGTCGTTTTTCATCGTATATAATACGCGAGTATCATTGCCGTCATTAATATATACAATGTTGGTCGCTACGGTAATACCGGTAAGAACGGAGGCCAATACGATGCAGAGGGTACTGACTGAGATTGTCTTGATTTTATTTGATTTCACGCAATCGCAAATCATGGGAAGTATTTTATGAACGACAATGTCAGCGTACTTTTTCAAAAACGTACCCATTCAAAATCTCCTTTATAATTTTACGATTTGTTACCATTGTTACCGTTTTGTAGCTATTATATTCACTAAAACGACGTTTGTCAAGGATTTGAAAAGGCGTTTTTTTGTGTATTTTGCCAACGGACATGCCGGCATTTGAGAGAATAAAAATCCAAAAAGTCCAAAATCCGCCAAATTTTGTGAAGTATCACCAGAGCGAATCGGGGTCGATTTTGCTGTTTTTACCAAATATCGCGAAAGCACGCCGAGTGTACAATATTACCTTTGAGATTGAAATATGAAGCGTAAAATTGGATAATATGACAATAGATTTTTGCACAATCAATGAATAAAAGGAGTATTTGTTGGGCAAGCTGTACGATTTCAGTTGGGCAAATGAGACCGTTGCTTCAGATATTCCGCCAGTATGTTGGCGGCGTCTTCCACATAGCAGGCACAGGGACGTTTTTTGTAATATTGGGGCGTTCGTTCAGAGGGAGCCGCATTGGTGTCTTTTCCGTCTGTTCCCAGTAGCTCGTGACAGACAATGGAGCCGTTGGCGGAGCGGAACTGGCCTGCAAGCTCCTGCACGGTTTGATAGACCCGTTTTTTCTCGGTGGAGTCGGTAGGAGAGGTGTATCCGTCCAGCATGCCCAGCACCATCATCATGCCGGATATGGCGCCGCACACTTCGCGCATCCTGCCCATGCCGCCTCCGAACGGAGAAGCGAGCGCAAAGACCGTGTCGCGCGGCATTCCCATTTCGTCGGCAAAGGCGCCTGCTACCGATTGTGCGCAGTTATATCCGGACTCAAACAGGCGGCGTGCTTCTTTTCCTTTTTCGGTTTGGATGATCATAAAAAAATCACGTTCCTTTTTCTCAAATTCTTGTCAGCAAATGTCTTCTATTATATATAGTGCTTTTTTGCATATCCAAATCGGTAGACCGACAGCGCTTGCCGCTTGTTCCTATTCCGATTGAGCTTAGAACAAAGCATAGGGAGGCTGTTCCTTACAACCTCCCTGCCAGATTATCCAAAAGCTATAAGTTACATCCCCTTTTAATGGAGAAACCGAGGACATGTGCATCGGTTTCGACCTCGACAATCCGCGTCGCAACGCGGATTGTGGGGTGAGGTTGGGAGAGGGGAAAGTCCCCTTTCCCAGCGCGTGTCGAAAACTCGACACGCGTACAGGGAGGCTGTTCCTTACAACCTCCCTGTGTGTATCGTTCTTTTGCAGTATGGATCCTGTCGGTTTGTTATTTTGTCGGTTTCAGTGCCTTTTTGGTTTCACGGATCTGATTCAGGTTGTTCAGCAGATTGCTTTCCACATCGGCGAGTCGTTGTTCCACAAAATCGTTGGTCGCCTTTTTAATTTCCCTCGCTTGCATATGTGCTTGGGTGATAATCTCGTTGGCTTTGTCCTGTGCCTGTTTCATAATTTCACTTTGGTCCAGGATTTTTTTGGCGCGTTCCTCAGCGAGATGAACTGTATCCTCCGCCTCTTTCTTGGCGATGTAAAGAATGTTTTTGCGGTCATTCAGCAAATTTTTAGCTTGCTTCAGCTCGGTCGGTAAATTTAGCCGCATATCGTTTAATAATTCCTGAAAACGTTCGGCATCGATGACGCATCGCCCGTTGGAAAGCGGAATCCGCATTGCTGAGTCCAAAATGTCCTCCATCGTTTCGATCGTGTTGAGCAATTCGAGGTTTCCCTTTTCATCCATAGCAATCATTCCTTTCCCAATTTTTTCTGTTGATATAAACGGTTTAGCCGTTGATTGATCGGCGTGAGAATCTCTTCCGGTACAAAATCCGAGATATCGCCGCCGAAGCTCGCGATTTGTCGGACTAAGCTGGAGCTGAGATACATGTTTTCGGCGTTGGTGGTCAAAAATATCGTTTCTGCGCCGGCATACAGTTTTTTGTTGGCAAGCGCCATCTGAAATTCGTATTCAAAGTCAGACATAGCGCGGAGCCCTTTTACAATGGCGCACGCCTGTTTTTCCCGAACATAATCGGCAAGCAGACCGTCAAAGCGATCCACCTGCACATTGGGAAGATTGGTGATACAGGCTTTGATTAGATCACAGCGTTCTTCTGCGGTAAAGCTGGTCTTTTTGTCATAGTTTACCGACACCAGCACGATCACGGCGTCAAACAGTTTAGCGGCACGGGTAATAATATCCAAATGCCCTTTGGTAATCGGGTCAAAGCTGCCCGGGCATACAGCGATTTTCATCTTGATAACCATTCCTTTTTGCATTGTGCATGGCTTTTGCCAAACCATGCAGGCTGAATTTCAGCGTTGTATCATTTTTCCTGTCTGTTTGCATCAGCAGGAAGGCGGGAAAAGCAAACCGTTATTCTGGCAGCTCGGTTTGCTCGGAATCGATTCGGCGATACAACGTGATCATGATTTTCCCGAATTTGTATTGTTTGTCTATGGCGAAATCGGCAGATCGTTCGGGGAGTTTTTCGTCAATGGCATGTTCGCAAAGAATGATTCCGCGGGCACTCATTTTCGGGGTTAGCAGTTCCAGAGCGCGCGGGAGGATTTCCTTGTGGTAGGGCGGATCCAACAGCGCAATGTCAAAGCTGTCTTTGGTGCCGGTCAAAAAGCTGCTGTATTCGGCGGAAACGACTCTTGCTTTCGCAAATAAGCCGGTGTTTTTGAGATTTTCTTTCACGATTTCTTGGGAGTGCCTGCTGTTGTCGATAAAGATGCAAAGCTCGGCGCCGCGGCTTAATGCCTCGATACCAAGCTGTCCCGATCCGGCGAACAGATCAAGCACCTTTGCGCCCGGAACATCGAACTGCACGATACTGAACATCGCCTCTTTCACGCGATCGGAGGTAGGACGGACATCCAGCCCGTCCGCTGTAATCAATTTTCTGCCTTTAGCAGTACCGGTAATCACTCGCATAGAGGAAACTCAGCCTTTCTGAATAGTATGGTAAAGATGCCGTTGTACGAAAGAAACTAGTATCTTCGTGATTCAAACATCGTTTTTTTCTTGCTTTTGCGGTAAACGCTGAGGACGATTCCGATTGCCAGATAGGAGGTAACGACCGACGTGCCGCCCGAGCTGATCAGCGGCAGAGTAATGCCGATCACCGGCAGCAGGCAAAGCACCATCCCGATATTTACCACAGTTTGAAAAATAAAGATTGCAAACACGCCGGCACACAGGTAACAGCCCAGCGGATCGCGGGACATTCTGGCAACCAGCAGCATTTTGACACAAATCAGCGACAGCAAAAGAGTAACGCCGACACAGCCGACAAATCCGAGTGTTTGTCCGATATAGGAAAAAATAAAGTCGTTGTAGACCTCCGGCGGCACAAACAGGTTGTCCCCGAATAATCCTCTGCCGAAGATCTGTCCGGACCCCAGCGCGATACGCCCTCGAATTTGGTGGAACCCGGTTCCTGATGGGTCAAGTTCGGGGTGAAACGCGATCAGGATCCGCTTTTGCAGATAATCAGGCAATACAAAATTCCAAATAATAGGCGCTGCAATAGCGGCGGCCGCGATCCCGCCGATCACGTATTTCCAGGAAATGCCGGCAGTGAATAACATAACAATAAAGATAAACAGGAAAACTAACGCCGAACCGAAGTCGCCTTGCGCCATAATCAGCAGGGTGGGTGCCGCCCCGTGCAGACAGAGCAACAGAATGTTGCGGGGGTGATTGATGTCCTCCCGCACCGCCTGCAAATGCAGCGCAAAGGTGAAGATAAAGGCGATTTTCAAAAGTTCGGAGGGCTGAAGTGTGGTGATGCCGAACAGACTCAGCCATGCTTTATCATCCGAGCCCGCCCGTGTGATGCCGAGCGGGGTGAAGGTGAGCAGCACCAGCAACAACGCCGCCGGCGTATATATTTTCCACAGCTTGGCAAGCGTATGATAATCAAACAGCGATACAACAACGGCGGCAGTAATGCCGAGCGCAATAGCGACCGCCTGAATGATCAGCAGTTTTTTGTTGTTCAAAAAACCGTTGTGGATAATGGAATACAGCATGACTAAGCTGATTGAGGAGGCAATCAGACAGAGAAGCATCAGCAGCTTGTCTATTGATTTGAGATATTCCCATATTGCACGAAAAAACTTTTTCAACAGCCTCCTCCTTTCTATGTTTGAATCCTGTTACGGTGTTAGTATGTGCGAAAACTATCTTATTAAAACAATCCTGTGATTGTGCCGTCCTTGTCGATATCGATCCGCAGTGCCGCGGGAGACTTGGGCAATCCCGGCATAGTCATAATGTTGCCGGTCAGCGCGACGATGAAACCGGCGCCCGCAGAGAGCTTGAGATTGCGTACCGTGATGGAAAAGTGTTCCGGTCGTCCCAACAGTTCCGGATTGTCTGACAGGGAATATTGTGTTTTTGCGACGCAGATCGGCAGCTTGTCGGCGCCGAGCGTTTCGATTTCTTTGATGTCTTTTTCCGCCTGAGCGGTGTATATGACGTCATCTGCGCCGTAAATATTTTTTGCGATGCAGGCGAGCTTTTCTTTGATCGGGAGTTTTTCATCATAGAGCGGACTGAAGTCGGAACTGCCGTTTTCATGCGCCGCGATGGTGTCGCAAACCACCTGTGCAAGTGCGGTACCGCCTGCGCCGCCTTTGGCAAACACGTCTGCAAAAGCGTAGCTGACGCCCATTTCGGCGCAAAAATCATGGATGTACTGAATTTCCGCGTCGGTGTCGGTGGCAAAGCGGTTGAGTGCCACTACCACAGGAACGCCGAAACGGTGCATGTTTTCAATGTGTTTTTGCAGATTGACGCTGCCCTTTTTCAGCGCGTCAAGGTTTTCGGCGCCGAGATCGGCACGCGCGACGCCGCCGTTATATTTCAGTGCCCGAATGGTGGCTACCAGCACGACGCAGTTGGGGGTTAAGCCGCCAAAACGGCATTTGATATCAAAGAATTTTTCGGCGCCGAGATCGGAACCGAATCCTGCCTCGGTGATGGTATAGTCAGCGAGCTTAAGCGCCAGCTTGGTAGCGCGGAGAGAGTTGCATCCGTGTGCAATGTTGGCGAACGGGCCGCCGTGCATGATGACCGGAGTGTTTTCAAGGGTTTGAACCAGATTAGGCTTGAGCGCGTCCTTGAGCAGAACGGTCATGGCACCGTTTGCCTGCAAGTCGCGGGCATACACGGGGGAGTTGTCATAGCGGTATGCAACCAGAATGTTGCCCAGCCGCCGTTTCAGATCCTCTAAATCGGAGGCCAGACAAAGAATCGCCATGACCTCGCTGGCAACGGTGATCTGGAAGCCGTCCTCCCGCGGGATGCCGTCGGTTTTCCCGCCTAATCCCACCACGACATTGCGCAGCGCGCGATCGTTCATATCCATGCAGCGTTTGAACAGGATCCTTCTGGGATCAATGCCAAGCTCGTTGCCCTGCTGCAAATGGTTGTCGATCAATGCGCAGAGCAAATTGTTTGCCGCGGTCAAGGCATGCATATCGCCGGTAAAGTGGAGGTTGATATCCTCCATCGGCACAACTTGCGAATAGCCGCCGCCGGCAGCGCCGCCCTTGATGCCGAATACCGGGCCGAGGGAAGGCTCCCGCAGCGCCAGAATCGCATTTTTTCCGATTTGATGCATGGCCTGTCCCAAGCCGACGCTGATGGTGGTTTTGCCCTCTCCGGCAGGCGTCGGATTGATGGCGGTTACCAGAATCAGCTTGCCGTCGGGACGGCCTTTGACTTTTTCAAACAAGTCTTCTGTGAATTTGGCTTTGTATTTTCCGTAAGGCTCCAAGTAATCGGAAGAAACGCCGATTTTTGCGGCGATTTCCGAAATCGGGAGCATGTTTGCTCCCTGTGCAATTTCAATATCTGTCAGCATGTTTTTCCTCCTAGTTATCGCTTTGTGCTGTTTTACAACGTCGCTTTATTTTTATGCAAACATCCCGCGCAGCGGAGCGAGCAGTGTTTCAAGTGTTCTGCGTGCCGCAAGCGGCACAGAACGTTCGAAATCTTCGATTTCGGTCACGTTCCAAGGTTATTATAACATATCTGTCGGCAGAATACTACTATAAAATATGAAAGATTTGTTTAGATACATGATAGAAAGAATTTGTAAACATTTCTGCCAATTGTGAAAATGCCGTTAAAATTCCGAATACTACTTTACATCAATGTCAAGTTGTTGTAAAATAGAATAAATATGAGTAGTAATCGATGTGGAACGGCGAAAAAATGCCGGATTTCAGAAAGGATTGGGAACCAGATGCAAACCAAGTATAAAAGAATATTGCTGAAATTGAGCGGTGAGGCGTTGGCAGGCGATAAAAAATTCGGCCTGAATTATGATGTTATCACCGATATTTGTAAAAGTATCCGTGACGCGGCGGCGCTCGGCGTGGAGATCGCCATCGTCGTAGGCGGCGGGAATTTCTGGAGAGGCCGTTCCAGCGGGGCGATGGACCGCACCAGAGCAGATCATATCGGCATGCTCGGCACTACCATGAATGCGCTGGCTGTGGCGGATGTTCTGGAGGGCTTGGGCGTTGACGTGAGAGTCCAGACGGCGATCGCGATGCAGGCGGTCGCGGAGCCGTATATCCGCAATCGGGCAGTGCGCCATCTGGAAAAAGGCAGGGTGGTCATCTTCGGCTGCGGAACAGGCAATCCGTTCTTCTCAACCGATACCGCTTCGGCATTGCGGGCGGCAGAAATCGAAGCGGATGTCATCTTTAAGGCAACGATGGTAGACGGGGTTTATGACAAAGATCCGAACAAATATCCAGACGCGGTGAAGTACGATGAATTGACCTTCTCCGACGTGATCACGCGGGAGCTTGGCGTTATGGACAGCACCGCGGCGGCGATGTGCCGGGATAATAATCTGCCGATTTTAGTGTTTAACCTCAACCATCCCGAAAATATTGTTGCCGCTGTCAAAGGCGAGCCGGTCGGCACATTGGTGCATGATTGATTATGTTTTTGTCCTTTGAGAGTGTTGTCGACAAAATCGACAACACTCAAAACACGGCAAATTGCCGAATAAAACTGAGATAATCGTCCGATACTGTATAAAAGCGGGAATGCCGGTACAGAGTAAGGCATTACGGATCTGATCGCAGCGGACGTTCGGGACGTCGTCCCGAAGAAAGGATGAAGGTGAACGGTATGAAAGAACAAATGAAGGTCACAGAGGAAAAAATGAAAAAGTCCCTGCAGGTGCTGGCGAGTGATTATGCTGCAATCCGTGCGGGACGGGCAAATCCGGCGGTACTGGATAAAATTCTGGTCGATTATTACGGAGCGCCCACTCCAATTCCGCAGATGGCTGCTGTTTCGGTAGCAGAGGCGAGAGTTTTGGTGGTTCAGCCTTGGGATTTGTCCACCCTCAAGTCGATTGAAAAAGCGATCCAGACCTCTGATTTGGGTATCAACCCGACCAATGACGGAAAAGTTTTACGGATCGCGTTCCCGCAGTTGACCGAGGAGCGCCGCCGTGATATCGTCAAGGAAGTCAGCAAGCTCTGTGAGGAAGCAAAGGTTGCGATTCGGAGCATTCGTCGGGACGCTATCGATAAGTTTAAAGCCATGAAAAAAGCGTCCGAAATCACCGAGGATGACCTCAAAGGCTGTGAAAAGGATGTTCAGGCGCTGACCGATAAATACTGCAAGGAAGCAGACGAGATGAGTGCCGCAAAAGAAAAAGAGATCATGTCAATCTGAGCAGCATCGGGAGGGCATATGGATGCTTTTTCATAAAAAACAAACGGGGCTGCCGGAGGTTTTGCCGGTCCACATCGGCATTATCATGGACGGCAACGGACGATGGGCAAAAAAACGGGGACTGCCCCGTTTTGCGGGACATAAAGCAGGTGCCGACACCTTTAAAAAGATTGCTCGTTATTGCAATCAAATCGGGATCAAATACTTGACGGTGTATGCGTTTTCTACCGAAAATTGGAAACGGCCGCAAAAAGAAGTGGAAGCGATCATCGAACTGTTGCGGAACTATCTGCGGGATGCCGAAAATTATAAAAAAGAAAATATTCGGGTGCGGTTTATCGGAGATATTTCGGTGTTTGATGAAGAAATTCGGACGAAAATCGCCGAGTCGCAATCGGAAAGCAAGGATTTTACCGGATTGAATCTGAACATCGCCATCAATTACGGCGGCAAGGATGAGATCGTGCATGCCGCACGCTTGCTGGCGGAGGAAGCGGCACAGGGCAAGCTTCGCCCCGAGGAGATCGACGAATCGGCGGTGGAAGCACGGCTTTATACAAACGGACAGCCGAACGTTGATCTGGTGATCCGTCCGAGCGGGGAATACCGGCTGTCTAACTTTATGGTTTGGCAGTCCGCCTATGCGGAGTTTGTATTCATGAACGTGCTGTGGCCGGATTTTACCGAGAAGCATCTCAATGAGGCACTTTGGAAATATGCCAACCGCAATCGGCGGTTCGGCGGATTGTAAAGAAAAGAATACGCGTTTCACATTCCATAAAAGACGGCAACTTATGTTTGTCAGATTAAACAGATAAGGAGCGGCGGTCGGAGCAGAGGACCGTTACTGTCAAATATGAAACAAAGGATCATCACTGCTGCAGTCGGCTTGGCACTGCTGTTAATCGTATTATTGTTTTTAAACACCCCGATTTTTAATATCGCAGTGGCATTGCTTGCATGTATGGCGGTTTTTGAA